>NZ_JAFMPL010000034.1:0-69317 GCF_019038455.1 Nocardia noduli | reverse complement strand
GTAGTAGTTGGGGGTGGAGCGGGAAGGTTTGGGGGAGGCGGCTATTCGGCGGCCGTCGTAGTCGATGACGCGGTCTTCGCTGACGGTGCCCGCGGCGGAGCGGCCTTCGAGTTCGGGGACGGTGGGGCCGGGGTCCATGCCCATGGCGGTGCGGGCGGCGCGGATGTAGTAGAGGCCCTCGATCGCGGTTTGCCTGGCGAGGCGGGCTTGGGTGGGGGTGCTGGACTGGTCGAGTTGGGAGCCTGCGGCGAGGTGGCGTTCGGAGGCGTCGACGAGGGCTTGCCTGGAGGCGTCGTCGGTGCCGGTGAGGTTGTAGATCTGGCCGCCGAGGCGTTCGTTGACCTGGCGGGCGTCGGCCAGTGCGTCGGCGAGTTCGGTCGCGGTGCGCTGCTGGGATCGGCGGGAGACCACGATGAAAAGCGTGGTGACGACCGCGACGACGAGGAGGAGGTACAGCCAGGTCATCGGCCTGCCTTCCGTCGGCGGATGCGAATATCCCCGAGTTTACCGGCGGATTGCTGAGACCCGGCTGAGCGGCGAATCAGCGCAGCGCGCGTTCGCCTTTCGCCTCCACGTAATTCGCCGGATCGAAGGTTTTCGTCTTCCAGCGGTAGAGCACGGTCGCCCCGGGCCAGTTGTTGGTGATGCGGCCGGAGGCGTTGCGGTACCAGCTGGAACAGAAATTCCAGGGGGTGTCCTTGAGGCGACGTTGCAGCCAGTCGTCCCATTGCTGTTCGGCGTCGGCGCGGGGGGCGAGGAAATGGCCGGTGCGGCCGGACAGGTACTGGACTGCTTGGCGGATGTAGCGGGCCTGGGATTCGAGCATGTAGATGATGGAGCCGGAGCCGACATTGGTGTTCGGTCCGTACATCATGAACAGGTTCGGGAAGTTCGGCACGGTCACGCCGAGATAGGCGCGCGCGCCTTCGTCGCCCCAGACGTCGGTGAGTTTGCGTCCGCCGGTTCCGTAGATGTTCATCGGCGCGAGGAATTCGGTGCCTTTGAATCCGGTGCCGTAGACGATCACGTCGACGGGGTGTTCCACGCCGTCGGCGGTGCGGATGCCGGTGGGGGTCACGGCCTCGATCGCGGTGGTCTCGACGGTGACGTTCGGCTGGGCGAGGGCGGGGAAGTATTCGTTGGAGAACAGTCCGCGTTTGCAGCCCGCGGCGTAGTCGGGGGTGAGTTTGGCGCGGAGTTCGGGGTCGGTGACCTGTTTGGCGCGGTGCCGGTCGGCGAGGGCGATGACGGGGTTCTTCAGCGCGGGGATATCGGTCAGGGCCAGGGCGAGGAATTCGAACAACGACCAGATCGCGAGACGTTCGGCCAGCCGGGCGGGCGGCACGTATTTGAACAACTTCTTGTGCGCGGCACTGTATTCGGTGTCGAATTTCGGCAGGATCCAGGCCGCGGACCGCTGGAACAGGGTGAGGTGTTCGACCTGCGGCTGAATGCGCGGGATGTATTGGATCGCACTGGCTCCGGTGCCGATGCAGGCCACTCGCTTACCGGTGAGGTCGACGTCGTGGTTCCATTCGGCGGAATGGAAGGCCGCGCCGCGGAAGGTGTCGATACCGGGCAGATTCGGCAGGGCGGGGCGTGAGAGCTGGCCGACGGCGGGAATGAGGATATCGGCGGTGAGGGTGGCGCCGTCGCCGGTGGTGATGTGCCAGCGGCCGGTCTTCTCGTCGAATTCGGCGTCGGTGACCTCGGTGCCGAAGCGGACGAAACTCGGCAGGTCGTGCTTTTCGGCGACCGTCCGCATATAGGCGTGGATATCGGCCTGCTCGGAGAACCGCCGCGGCCAATCGGATTTCGGCTCGTAGGACCACGAGTAGAGCGGTGACGGCACGTCGCAGGCGGCGCCGGGATAGGTGTTCTCGCGCCAGACTCCACCGAGATCGGCTGCCTTCTCCAGGATGGTGAAGTTGTGCAGACCGGCTCGCCGGAGCTCGAGTGCCATTCCGAGTCCGGCGAATCCGGCGCCGATGATGATGATGGACGGCTCTGTCATATTTCGAGCCTAAATCGCCGTCCCCGGGTTGCCGAGAGAACGGCGGACATCAAATCGACATTTTCGGCCATCTGCCGGTCAGGGGTGCAGCGCGGCCTTCAGCACGTCGACGGCCTGCGCGACCGCCGCGCGGGCGGCGTGGGTGTCGTGCATCGAGTTGACCATGACGAAATCGTGGATGATCGCGGCGTAGCGGACCTGGGTGACCGGCACGCCCGCTGCCCTGAGTTTGGCGGCGAAGGCCTCGCCTTCGTCGCGCAGCACGTCGACCTCGGCGTTGATCACCAGGGCGGGCGGCAGTCCGGCCAACTGCTCGGTGCTCGCGCGCAGCGGTGACGCGGTGATCTGGGCGCGGTCGTCCTCGTCGGTGGTGTATTGGTCCCAGAACCACTTCATGCCCTCCCTGGTCAGGAAGTAGCCCTCGGCGAACGCGTGGTAGGACGGGGTGTCGAAATTCGCGTCGGTCACCGGGTAGAACAGGACCTGCTGCACGAAGTCGACGTCGCCGCGTTCCTTGGCCATCAGCGTCAGGGCGATGGCCATATTGCCGCCGACCGAATCCCCGGCCACGGCGATACGCGACGGATCGAGTCCCTTCGACGCGCCGTCGGTGCTCACCCACTGCGCGACCCGGTAGGACTGTTCGTTGGCGACCGGATACCGGACGTCGGGGGAGCGGTCGTATTCCGGGAAGACGACGGCGGCGTGCGCGCCGACCGCGAGGTCGCGCACCAGCCGGTCGTGGGTGTGCGCGTCGCCGAAAACCCAACCGGCGCCGTGGGTGTAGACGATGACAGGCAGCACGCCCTCGGCGTCCTTCGGTTTGACGATGCGCACCGGGACCGACCCGGTGGGCCCGCCCGCGACGGTGATCCACTCCTCGTCGATCTCCGGTTTGGCGATCGGGGTGTCCTGGACGCTGTCGACCGCCTTGCGCCCCTCCTCCGGCGGAAGCTGGTAGAGGAACGGCGGTTCGGAGGTCGCGTCGACGAATTCCCGGGCTGCCTGTTCCAGTGAGACACCCAGCGGATTACCTGCCATGGTCCGACCTCTCGTGTGGTGATCCGAGCAAACGCTCGGCGATTCCCACTCAGTGTGGGCGCGCGGGTTATCCGCGCGCCCCACTCGAAAGGCCGGAAATGCCATCGATCAGGACATGGGGCTCAGGACTTGGGGCTCAGGACATCGGGTCGGGCGTGAACTCAGCTCGCGGCGAGGCCCCTGGCGATGACGAGGCGCTGGATCTGGTTGGTGCCCTCGAAGATCTGCATGACCTTGGCCTCGCGCATATAGCGCTCGACCGGGAAGTCCTGGGTGTAGCCGTATCCGCCGAAGACCTGCACGGCGTCGGTGGTGACCTTCATCGCCGCGTCGGTGGCTATCAGCTTGGCGACGCTGGCCTGACGTGAGTAGGGCAGTCCGGCGTCGCGCCTGCGCGCGGCGTCGAGGTAGGTGGCGCGCGCGGAATCCACGGCGGCGGCCATATCGGCCAGCAGGAAGCCCAGGCCCTGGTGGTCGATGATGTTGCGGCCGAACGCCTCCCGCTCCTTGGCGTAGGCGACGGCGTCGTCGAGGGCGCGCTGGGCCAGACCGGTCGCGACCGCGGCGATGCCGAGCCTGCCGGAATCGAGGGCGCTGAAGGCGATGGTGAGGCCCTGGCCTTCGGCGCCGACCAGGCGTTCGGCGGGGATGAACGCGTCGTCGTAGGCGGCGGTGGTGGTCGGGATACCGCGCAGGCCCATCTTCTCCTCGGGCTTGCCGAAGCTCAGGCCCTCGGTGTCCTTGGGGACGAGGAAGCAGGAGATGCCCTTGGAACCCTCGCCGGTGCGCGCGAACAGGGTGTAGAAATCGGCGCGGCCGCCGTTGGTGATCCACGCCTTCGAGCCGGTGATGCGGTATCCGCCGTCGACCTTGGTGGCGCGGCAGCGCAGCGCGGCGGCGTCGGATCCGGCGTGCGGCTCGGAAAGGCTGTAGGCGCCGATGGTTTCGCCCGAGAGCATCTCGCCGAGCCAGCGGCCCTGCTGCTCCTCGGTGCCGAAGGCGTAGAGCGGATGACACGACAGGCTGTGCACACTCACCGCTACCGCGACCGCGGCCCAGCGGCTCGCCAATTCCTCCAGCACCTGGAGGTAGACCTCGTAGGGCTGCGCGCCGCCGCCGAACTCCTCCGGGTACGGCAGGCTCAGCAGTCCGGCCGCGCCGAGCGCGGGGAAGACGCCCTCGGGAAAGGTTCCGGTCTTCTCACTGTCGACGACCCGCGGTTCGAGCACTTTGTCGGCGATATCGCGGGTCAGCTCGATGAGATCCCGGGACTCCTCTGTCGGCAGCATCCGATCAACTGGCATTCCCTTGTTCTACCGGTTGTCCTGCGCGGACGGTAGGGCGACCCCAGTTAGTGGCTATTAACTGATTGTTTTCTGCCGGAAGCGAGGACTGGGCAGGCCGACGGTATCGATCTATTATCTGCGTATGAATGCAGATAGTGGAGTATCGCGGCCTCCGCTGGCAGAAGACCAGGTGGGACTGGTCGTCGAGGTTTTCCGGATGCTGGCCGACCCGACCAGGGTGCGGATCCTGTGGGCTCTGGTCGATCGCGAACTCTCGGTCAACGAGCTCGCGGAGCAGGTGGGCAAACCCGCGCCGTCGGTATCGCAGCACCTCGCGAAACTGCGCATGGCCCGGCTCGTCCGACCGCGCCGGGCGGGCACGACCATCTACTACAGCCTGGAGAACGAGCACATCCTGCGGCTCGTGGTCGACGCGGTGCACAACGCCGAGCACGCGGGACCGGGGGTGCCGTCACACCATCGCGCGGCCGAGCTCCGGGTGCTGCCGGGGCGGAATCGAGAGGTTTCGGAATGAACTGGGGAAATCGGCTGGCCGGAAGTGACGATTCGCGCCCGGAGGGAGAGTCGCACAACGATCATCCGCACGGCGTTCGAGGCGTTCTGCGTGAGATTTTCGTTCCGCACTCCCACGACCCCGCCGACAAGGTCGATGACGCGCTGGAGGCGGGGTCGATCGGGATCAAAGCGGTGAAGATCAGCCTCGCCGTGCTCGGATTCACCGCGATCCTCCAGGTCGTCGTCGTGGTGATGTCGGGTTCGGTGGCGCTGGCGGCGGATACGATCCACAACTTCTCCGACGCGCTGACCGCCGTACCGCTGTGGATCGCCTTCGTGCTGGGGCGGCGCGCGGCGACCCGGCGCTATACCTACGGATTCGGCCGGGCCGAGGATCTGGCCGGACTCTTCGTGGTCGGCATGATCGCGCTGTCGGCGCTGATCGCGGGGTACGAGGCGGTGCGTCGGCTGATCGATCCGGTGCCGATCCAGCATCTCGGCGCGGTGGCGGCGGCCGGGGTGATCGGATTCCTCGGGAACGAGACGGTCGCGCTGTATCGGATCCGGGTGGGGCGGCGGATCGGGTCGGCGGCCCTGGTCGCCGACGGACTGCACGCCAGGACCGACGGGTTCACCTCGCTCGCGGTGCTGTTCGGCGCGGGTGGGGTCGCGCTCGGCTTCCCGCTCGCCGATCCGCTGGTCGGCCTGCTCATCACCGTCGCGATCCTCGCGGTTCTGCGGATCGCGGCGCGTGATGTCTTCCGGCGGCTGATGGACGGGGTCGAACCGGCGCTGGTCTCGTCGGCCGAGCGCGCGCTGGCCGGTTCTTCGGGTGTTCTCGGTGTGCGCAGCCTGCGTATGCGCTGGATCGGGCACCGGTTGCACGCCGATGTGGAATTGGATATCGCCTCCACCATCACCCTTGCCGACGCCCACAGATTGGCGCACGAGGCCGAGCACACTCTCGTCCACGTCGTCCCGCGACTGGATACCGCGGTGGTCCACGCCTATCCGGCGCACGCGTCGTGAAGTTCGGGCCGGGTTCTCGCGACCACGGCTGGTTGAAGCTTCATCAATGGGACAATTCCGCTTAGGCCGCTGGGCGATTGCTACTTGTGGGTAGCATTCTCCGGTGTGATGTGGCTCATGTCGGCCACCGAGGATAAAGGAGTTCCCATGTTGAGCACCATGCAGGACGAGCCGTTATCGCTGGCGACGCTGTTGAAATACGCGTCCACGTTCCAGGGCGACAGCACGGTGTCCACATGGACCGGAACCGGCGTGCGCACCATGACCTACCGCGAACTCGGCGCGGAGGCGGCGCGGCTGGCGAACGCGCTGCGCGGGCTCGGCATCGGCGTCGGTGACCGGGTCGCGACCTTCATGTGGAACAACAACGAGCACATGGTCGCCTACATCGCGGCGCCCGCCATGGGCGCGGTGCTGCACGCCCTCAATATCCGGTTGTTCCCCGAGCAGTTGGTCTACGTGGCCAACCATGCCGAGGACCAGGTGGTCATCGTGGACGGCACGCTGCTGCCGATGTTCGCCCAGTACCTGCCGAATCTGAAGACGGTGCGCCACGTCATCGTGGCCAACGGCGACGCCGCCGCGCTGGAGGCGCCCGAAGGCGTGCAGGTGCACTCCTACACCGAACTCCTTGCCGCGCAGTCCGATACCTACGACTACCCGGTGATCGACGAACGGTCGGCGGCGGCCATGTGTTACACCTCGGGCACCACCGGCGACCCCAAGGGCGTGGTGTACTCGCACCGTTCCAACTGGCTGCACGCCATGCAGGTGATCTCGCCCAACAGCATGGGTTTCACCGAGGCGGACAACGTGCTCGCCATCGTCCCGCTGTTCCACGCGAACGCCTGGGGCCTGCCCTACGCCGCGTTGATGTCGGGTGCGAATGTGCTGATGCCCGACCGTTTCCTGCAACCCGGCCCGCTGCTGGAACTGATGAAATCGGAGAAGCCGACCTTCGCGGCGGCGGTGCCGACCATCTGGGGCGGCGTGCTGGCGGGCCTGGAAGCCGAACCGCAGGACATCAGCCATCTTCGCACCGTCGTGGTCGGTGGTTCGGCGGTGCCGCCCGCGATGATGCAGGCCTTCGAACAGCGTCACGGTGTGCGCATCCTGCACGCCTGGGGCATGACCGAGACCTCGCCGCTCGGCAGCGTCGCGCACCCGCCGTCGGGGGTGACCGGCGAGGAGGAATGGGAGTACCGCTTCACCCAGGGCCGATTCCCGGCGACGGTGCAGGCGCGCCTGGTCGACGACGAGGGCAAGGTGGTGCCCAACGACGGAGAGTCGCTGGGTGAGTTGGAGGTTCGCGGTCCGTGGATCACCGGCTCCTACTACTCGCCGGAGGGCGCGACGATCGATCCGGACAAGTTCGACGACGGCTGGCTGCGCACCGGCGACGTCGGCAAGATCACCCCGAACGGCTACCTGACACTGGTCGACCGCTCCAAGGACGTCATCAAGTCCGGTGGTGAGTGGATTTCCTCGGTGGATCTGGAGAACGCCGTGATGGGGCATCCCTCGGTCGCCGAGGCGGCGGTGATCGGTGTGCCGGACGAGAAATGGGACGAGCGTCCGTTGGTCGCGATCGTGCTCAAGGAAGGCGCGGAGCCGGGGGAGGGGCAAGCCACCGAACTGCGTGACTTCCTGTCCGGGAAATTCGCCAAATGGCAGCTGCCGGAACGCTGGACCTTCATCGCGGAGGTGCCCAAGACCAGTGTCGGCAAATTCGACAAGAAACGGCTGCGCGCCCAGTTCGCCGAAGGCGATCTGACAGTCACGACGCTGAGCTGAGGTCGCTGAGTCGCGGCCAGTCAGCTTGGGTCGCTGAGTGGAGGTCACTGAGCTGAGGCCGCTGAGTCGAGGCCGCTGAGTCGAGAACACTGAATCGAGAACACCGCCGCGACGGGCGCGGAATCCGGAACCACACCGGATTCCGCGCCCGTCGTGCTGCGGCCACTCGGTATTGCTGCCGAGCCGCCCTCTCGGAGGAGAGGAATCAGCAGTTGCGTAGTTCCGGGCTCTGGTTCAACAGTTGGGCCCTGGTGCCGATGAAACGGCTGTAGGTCTCCCCGCCGACCGCGGACAGCGGGAAGGCCGCCACCCGGTGGCAGTTCTGGAAGGCCAGCTTGACCTTGAAATGCCGTTCCAGGCCGCCGCGAATCGCGTCGGAGGCCATGGCGCGCAACAGTTGGCCGCGGGCCACCTCGTCCGGCGGCGCGACCAGATTGTCGGCGTATTCCTCCGACCCCGACTCCAGTTCGGCGGCGACCCGACTGACCACTTCCCATGCGTACGGCAGTGAGGTTCGTACGACTTCGGCGAAGTCGGCGTCGTCGACCTCACCGGCTTCTGCGCGTTCGAGTATTGCTGCGGGAACATCGAGGGACATGGCGCTCTCCTCCTGGGGATGGGGTGGATGGGCGGTGCGATGTCCCCGAAGTCTAATCGAAAGTGGTTGTCAACAAGACTGGATTCGGCGTGAAAGTGCTTTATCGAGTGCGGTTTTCGTGTCGGCGGCCAGCGTGCGCACCAGATCGCCCGCGGGTAGCTCCGGCGTCAGCGCCTGCGTCTGACCCGCCCACAGGTTGACATCGGCGCGGTTGCCCGCCGCGCGCGCCCGCGCCCGCAACGGCGCGGTGGCGTAATGGATTTCGGGATAGGCGACGGGTGCGTTCGCCGAATGTTCGACCATGAATCGGTTGCGCACCCCGCGCGCCCTGCGGCCGGTGAACGCGCGGGTGAGCATGGTGGGCTCGGAGGTGCCGACCGCGTCGCGGTGCACCGGATTGGTTCCGGCTTCCGGGCAACGCAGGAAGACCGTGCCCAATTGGACCGCGGCCGCGCCCGCCGCGAGCGCGGCGGCGATACCGGCGCCGGTGGTGATGCCGCCGGTGGCCACGATCGGCAGGTCCACCGCGGCGTCGAGCAGTTGCAGCAGCGCGAGCAGGCCGAGCGGATCGACAGCGTCGTCGGTCACCCGGTCGGTGAAGGTGGCCCGGTGTCCGCCCGCCTCCGCGCCCTGCGCGATGAGGACGTCGGCTCCCGCGTCGACGGCGATCAGCGCCTCGGCGACCGAGGTCACCGTGACCCAGACCTCGGAGCCGACCGCGTGCAGCCGCGCGACCTCGGCTCCCGTTGGGCAGCCGAAGGTGCAGGTGACCACCGCGACCGGGGATTCGGTGAGCAGGTCGAGTTCGGCTTCCCAGTCGTCGGTGTCGTATCGGGGCGCGCCGAGTTCGTGGTCGGCGCCGATCTCGGCCAGATAATCGGCGAACCGCGCGGGCGGGGTCGCCGGGCCGGGGACGAACAGGTTGACCCCGAACGCGGCGTCGGTCGCGGCGCGGGTGGCCGCTATTCGCGCGGCGACCTCGGTCGCGCTCAGGTAACCCGCCGCCAGGATGCCGAAGCCGCCCGCTTCGGTCACGGCGACGGTGAGCTCGGGAGTGGACGGTCCGCCCGCCATCGGGGCGAGAACGATCGGGACGCGCAGTTCGTCGATGATCACGGTTCGAGTCTGGCCCATGCCTGTCCGTAACCTTGGAAAAAAGCATGTGACCTGGCCCGAAACAAAAAGATTGCCATCGAAGGTTGCGAAATGGTCACGACGGGGTAGAGTTCCCATCACAACGGAGGCCGAAACGTTACATAGTTTCGGGTTCCCCGAACGGGGTAATCCTGTCGGGCTTCGTTCTTCAATGTAGTCGGAAGCTAGGACGAAGCTTTGTCGCAGCACCGGGTAGGCCCCAGTTCCATCACCGTCATGAGCCTCATCGGCGAAGGCTGCGTTTCGGGTCGGCCGACACGACATCGCGTCGAGTCGAGCTCCGCCGAGCGAGTGAAGATGGCCGCGAGCGCCGCCGTCGCGGCGGGTGCCATCATCGGCACCCTGTCGCAGGTCGCTCCCGCCATCGCGGCCCCGCTCTCGGATCACGACGCCGAGGACGCGGCCCAGGCCATCGAGCCGATCACCTTCAAGGGCAGCGATATCTCGACCACCCAGGCGAAGTTCGACGCCCCGGCCGAGACTGTCGAGACCGCCGCCGCCACGACTCCGGCCGCCGCGATTCCCGTCGCCGCGCCGATCGCCGCGCCGTTCGGCATCGGCAATCTCCCCCCGGAGATCGCCGGTCCGCTGTCGCAGGTCGAGGACATCCTCAAGGGTGTGCAGCAGCAGGTCGCCCCCGCGCCCGCCGCGGTGCGTCCGGTCGGCGGCGCCATCAGCTCCGGATTCGGAAGCCGTTGGGGTGAAATGCACTACGGCCTCGACTTCGCCGATTACCTGGGCGCCCCGATTCATTCGGTGAGCAACGGCACGGTTATCGAAGCGGGACCGGCCTCGGGCTTCGGCCTGTGGGTGCGCGTACTCCAAGAAGACGGCACCACAGCGGTTTACGGTCACGTGAACGACATGCTCGTGCAGGCGGGTCAGAAAGTGCGCGCGGGTGATGTCATCGCCACCGTCGGCAACCGGGGCCAGTCGACCGGACCGCATCTGCACCTGGAGATCTGGGATCAGGGTGGCAGCAAGATCGACCCGATGCCCTACCTCGCAGACAAGGGCGTTCCGATGCACTGGGGCCCGTCGCAGCACTGAGTATCGCTGCCGGGCTTGCGGTTCCACACCTCACACCCGAACGGGCAGGGGCACCATGCACCGACGCGAAGCGGTTCGATGACTACCCGGCGAATCTGTCCGCTCATGCGGACCCGTGACGCCCTGCGGGTCGTTAGGCTCGGCCCGTGACCGAGCTTGGCGATATCTTCGAGCCTGGATCACCGCACGGCAGAGCCTATGCCGCGCTGGTCCACCATCCGCGATCCGGACTTGCCGATATCGCGCGCTACCTGAGCGTTTCCCCCGAGTCCGCCGCCGCCTCCCTCGAGGTCCTGTGCGCATTGCAGGCCGCGGTCCGTCTCGACGACGGCGACGGCGAACCGATCTGGGATGCGCACGCGCCCGAATCGCTGTCGGAATCCGAGGCGAAACGGCGTCAGCACGCGATCAGCCAGATGCATGCCTCCGCGGCGCGACTGAGCGAGACCTTCCGCTCGGTGCGCCGGTCGCCGCGTGGCAACGGCGCGGTGGTGCCGGTGTACGAACGCCTGGAGATGCTGGCCGATTTCGAGGAGATCCAGCACGCGGCGCGCGGCTGCGTCAAGGTCATCGAACGCCCGCCGTATCTGAGCGATCCCGATCGTGAACAGCAGTTGTTCCTGCTCAAGCGCGCTCGCCTCGGTGCGGGCATTCGCTACCAGACCCTCTACCAGGACGCGATCTACCAGGATCCGGAACGGCTGCGGCACGCGCTGGCCACCAATGCCGTCGGTGCGCACGCCAGGACCCTGCCGGAGCCGCCGCTCAAGGTGATCATCTGCGACGACGATCGCGCGAGTCTGGTGCTGCACGCCGACGAACGCCGTCCCGATCCGATGGGATTGCGCATCACCGGCTCGCCCGCGCTGCGATTGATCGTCAAGACCTTCGATGTGCTGTGGTCGCTGGCCGCGCCCATCTCGGTGAATCCGACCGCCGACGAACTCGACGAACGTGACAGGGCGATCCTGACCCTGATGGGTCTCGGCGCGACCGACGACACCATCGCGCGCAGGCTCGGGATGTCGCGGCGCACAGTGGTCCGACGGACCGCCCGGCTGCTGGAAAGACTCGGTGCGAGTACCCGATTCCAGGCCGGTGTGCAGGCTACGAGACGGGGATGGCTATGATCTAGCAACTGCGAATTCGCCCGATCTCGGCCGGTTGCCGCTCCCACGGCGCGACGCCGATTCCTGTGATCTGATTGGGCCGAAACGCCCGAATCATTCCTCTTGCTTCGTTCGACGCCGGTGCCGCACGCGCCGGAATCCAGCCGGGTTGGTGGGTTTCGGCGCAATTGTGTGAGCTCGACCGAGAGGAATGCTGGACACCGATGGATGGGGTTCGCCGGACTGCTCGAGGTCGCATTCGTCGCCGATCGAGCGCCCCGCTGTTCGTTCAGTTGCTGACCGTCGCGGTGGAGTCCGCCGCCGACTCGATAGCCATCAGCTACAACCCGATCGGTGCCGCGGGCCGCCGCGAGCTCACCTATACCGAGCTGGACGAATCGTCGTCGCGACTGGCACGCGAACTGATCGACCGCGGTATCGGCCCCGGTGATGTCGTCGCCGCCGGATTCACCCGTTCGATCGAATCGGTGCTGACGGTATGGGCGGTCGCGAAAACCGGCGCGGCCTACGTCCCCGTCGATCCAGCCCTTCCACCCGAACGCGCCGCCTACCTCGTCGCCGATTCCGGTGCGGTGCTCGGGCTCACCGATTCCACGCACCGCGCGCGATTCGGCACCGATATCGACTGGCTCGAACTCGACGATCCGGACTGTCGCCGCCGGATCGAGGCCAGGCCCGCGCATCCCATTTCCTACGTCGACCGGGTGCGGGCGCTGACCGAACAGCATCCGGCCTACATCATCTACACCTCCGGCTCCACCGGTCGTCCCAAGGGCGTCGTGGTGACCCACACCGGACTCGCGGCGCTGGTCACCGCGCAGCGCGAGCGTTACGCGGTGCACGAGCGGGCCCGGGTCCTGCACGTGTGCTCGCCCAGTTTCGACGTCTCGGTGCTCGAACTGCTGCTCGCCTTCGGTTCGGGGGCGACGCTGGTCGTCTCGCCGCCGACGGTGTTCGGCGGCGTCGAACTCGCCGATCTGATCCGTCGCGAACACGTCACGCACATGTTGATCACCCCGGCGGCGCTCGAATCCGTCGATCCGGCCGGGTTGGACGGGCTGCGGGTCGTCGTGGTCGCGGGCGATGCCTTCGGGCCGGGCCTGGTCGAGCGGTGGGCGGTGGACGGACGGGCCTTCTACAACGGCTACGGACCCACCGAGGCCACGATCCTGGCCACCGGCAGCGCCGAACTCACGCCGGGCGCGCCGATCACCATCGGCGCGGCCCTGCCCGGCGTCGGCGCGGTGGTGCTCGACACCCGGCTGCGTCCGGTGCCCGCGGGGGTCACCGGCGAGCTGTACCTGTTCGGACCGGCGCTCGCGCGCGGTTATCTGGGGCGGGCGGCCCTGACGGCGGACCGGTTCGTCGCCAATCCTTTCGGCGGCGACGCGGGCACGGCGGGCACGCGCATGTATCGCACCGGTGATCTGGTGCGCCGCCGCGCCGACGCCGGTGTTCTCGAATATCTGGGCCGGTCCGATTTCCAGGTGAAGGTCCGCGGTTTCCGTATCGAACTCGGCGAGATCGATGCCGCGCTGACCGCCCATCCCGATATCGAATACGCGGCGACCCTCGGCAAGGTCGCGCCGTCGGGTGCGACGATGCTGGTCTCGTACGTGCTGGCGCGCGACGGGATCGCCGTCGACACCGGGGAACTCGGCCACTTCGTCGGTACCTCGCTACCGGGCCATATGGTGCCGTCCGCGATCATCGCGCTCGACGCGATTCCGCTGACCCCCAACGGGAAGCTGGATCGCCAGGCGCTCCCGGAACCGGTTTTCCAGACCTCGGTCTCGCGGGATCCGGTCGGCGTCGTCGAATCCCATCTCGCGGAACTGTTCACGCAGGTACTCGGGGTGCGGGTCGGGGCGCAGGATTCGTTCTTCGCCGCGGGCGGTGACAGCATCCTGTCGATCCAGTTGGTGTCGCGGGCCAGGGTTTCGGGGATCGCCTTCACCCCGCAGGACGTCTTCGAACAGCGCACGGTGGAGGGATTGGCGCGGGTCGCGGTGCTCGGCGGCGAATCCGCGCCGACGCTCGCGGAACTGCCGGGTGGCGGCGTGGGGGAGATGCCGCTGACGCCGGTGCTGTCCGCGTACCTGTCCGGGGGACGGATCTTCGGCCGGTTCACCCAGCAGATGGTGCTCGCCCTGCCCGACCGGGTCGACCGGGCCGATCTGGTCGCGACCCTGGCCGCGGTGCTCGATCACCACGACATGTTGCGCGCGCGACTGCGTTCGGTCGACGGGCGCTGGGAACTGTGCGCGCTGCCCCCCGGTGCCGTCGACGTGGAAACGCTGCTCACTCGCGTCGAACTGCCCGGGGGACTCGACGCGCGAGCTCTGAGCAGAGCCGCGGATACCGCGATGAATTTCGCGCTCGACACCCTGGAACCGGAACGGGCGCGGGTGGTCGCCTTCGCCTGGCTGTCGCGCCCCGACGGCAGGGACGCACTGATCGTGGCGGCGAACCACACGGTCATCGACGGTGTGTCGTGGCGGATCCTGATCGGTGATCTGCTGACGGCGTGGGCGCTGCGCGCGGCCGGGCAGCCGATCGCACTGCCCGAGGTCGGCACCTCGTTCCGTCGCTGGGCGCACGGGCTCGTCGACGCGGCGGCGACCCGCGCCGACGAGACGGCGTACTGGCGAGGGGTGCTCGCGGTGCCCGATCCGCCGCTGGGAGCGCGGGTTCTGGATCCGGCGATCGATACCGCCGCCACCGTTCGGCGGGTCGGCGTCACACTGTCGGCCGAGGTCACCCACGCGGTGCTGACCGAACTTCCCGCGCGCTATCGCGGTGGCGTCAACGACGGCCTGCTGGCAGCACTCGCGCTGGCGGTGCGTTCGTGGCGGGCCGATCGCGGCATCGACGCCGCGGCCACCCGCATCCGGCTCGAAGGTCACGGCCGCGAGGAGTCGGCGGTCGCGGGCGCCGATCTGACCCGCACCGTCGGCTGGTTCACCACCGTGTATCCGGTCGCGCTCGACCTGACCGGTATCGCCCGTGACGCCGCGCGCCGCGACGGCGACGAGATCGGCGCACTGCTCAAAACCGTGAAGGAGCAGCTGCTCTCGGTTCCGGATCGCGGTATCGGTTTCGGCATGGCACGCCATCTCGGTGGCGATGGTGGCGAACTCGACGGCTCGCTCGGCCAGATCGGCTTCAACTACCTGGGACGGATCGCCACCGGCGGGATGTCCGAATCCGCTTCCGCTGCCGGCTGGCTGCCGACCGGCGAATGGGGTGAACCGGAGGCCGAACAGGATCCGGAGATGCCCGCCGCCGCCGTCGTGGACATCAACGCGATCGTCATCGAGGCGGAGTCGGGCGCCGAGTTGACCGCCTCGTTCGCCTACGCGGGCGAGATACTCGACGAGTCGGCCGTGCGCGATCTGGCCGAGCACTGGGTGGCGGCGCTGACCGCGCTCGGCGCACACGCGCACGACCCGTCGGCCGGTGGCCTGACCCCGTCGGATGTGCCGCTGGTCCGTGTGGGCCAGGCCGAACTCGACCGCTGGCAGCGCGAATACCCGGGGCTGGCCGATGTGCTCCCGCTGTCTCCGCTACAGGCCGGTCTGCTGTTCCTGGTCGAGGTTTCGGAGGGTTCGGCCGATCCGTACCTGCTCCAGTCGGCGGTGGAACTGTCCGGCGTGATCGATCCGGACCGGCTGCGCGTGGCGGCGCAGACGGTGCTCGATCGCCAGGCCATCCTGCGCACGGCGTTCGTGGCCACCGCCGAGGGCGTGCCGGTCCAACTCGTCGCCGAGGGCACCCGGGTGCCGTGGCGGATCGTGGACACCGACGAACAGGATCCCGTCGCGCTGCTCGCGGCCGAGCAGCGCCTCTCCTTCGACCCCACGGTCGCGCCGCTGCTGCGATTCACGCTGTACCGCGCGGATTCCGGGCGCGTGCACCTCGTGCTCACCGCACATCATCTGCTGCTCGACGGCTGGTCGATGCCGCTGCTGATGAAGGAATTGCTGATCTCCTACGCGGTGCACGGCGATCCGGAGGCGATGCCGCGCGTGCGCCCGTACCGCGATCATCTGGCCTGGCTGGCGCGATACGACGGCGATACCGCGATCGGCGCGTGGCGCGAGGCGCTGCGCGAGGTCACACCGACCCGGTTGGCCGCCGCCCTGCCCGCGCCGATGTCGCCGGTATCGGGGTACGGGGATTGCGAGGCCGATCTGTCGGTGGCCGAGACGACCGCGCTGACCGAATTCGCGGCCGCCAACGACGTCACCGTCAATACCGTGGTGCAGGCGGCCTGGGGCCTGGTGCTCGCGGGCAGTGTCGGCGGTCGGGACGTGGTCTTCGGCGCGGTGGTGTCCGGTCGTCCGCCGCAGCTCGACGGCGTCGACGACATGGTCGGCCTCTTCGCCAATACCGTCCCGGTCCGCGTCCGCTTCGATCCGGACGCGCCGCTGCACCGTCTGCTGGAACAGCTTCGCTCCGAACAGGTTTCGCTGTTGGGCAGCCATCACGTCGGATTGTCCGAGATCCAGCGGGTGGCCGGTGCGGGCGAACTGTTCGATTCGCTGATGGCCTATCAGTCCTATCCCGTCGACGCCGACGGCCTGCGCGAGGCCTACGGCACGATCGACGGTCTGGAGATCGTCGCGCTGCACGGCGCCAATGTGACCCACTATCCGGTCGCCGTCCAGATCGACCTGGGGACACGGCTGCTCGTGCGGGTGCAGTACCGCCTCGACTCGGTCACCACCGAGGCCGCGCGGGCACTGGCCGACCGATTGCGCACCACCATCGGCGAACTCGTCTCGGCGCCGGAACACACCCCGGCCGATCTCGACGCGCTGTTCACCCGCCGCGGAGACGTCATCGCCCAGGCGAGGTATTGGCGCGAGACGCTCGCGGACCTGCCGCAGGACTGGAGTCTGCCCACCGACCGGCCGAGGCCGCTCGCACCCGTCGTCGCCACCGGTCGCGTGGAATTCCGGGTGGACGGTCCGGCGTACCGCTCGGCGCTCGAACTCGCCCGCAGCCGTCGTACGACCGTATTCTCCTTCGTCCATTCGGTTTTCGCGATTCTGCTGGCGAGGCTATCAGGAGGCGACGATATCGCCGTCGCCGGGGCGGATGCGGCGGACGCAGTGGTATTGCGCACCGGGATCACCGGCGACACCCCCTTCGAAACGGTACTGGAACAGGCGAAAGAGACTGCCGCCCAAGCGTTCGCGCGGGCGGCGTTGTCTCTCGACGCTGTCGTCGCGCTGCTCGATCGACCGGAGACCGCCCCGTCGCCGGTGCGCGTGGCGCTGTCGGCCGGACACCGCATCGATACCACCGGATTCGATCTGGCGCTGTGCATACGTGAATCCCAGGATGGTATCGACGCCGAATTCGATTTCGCGCCTGAGCTTTTCGACCGGGATACGGTCGAGATCCTCGCCGAACGCTTCCTGCTGCTGTTCGCCGACGCCGCCGAGCGGCCCGGTACGCCGGTCGGTGACCTGGCACTGCTGAGCGCGGCCGAGCACGTGACGCTGACCCGGGTCGCGGGTGACGACGTCATGGCTTCCGCGACGATGCCCGAACTGTGGGGCAGAGGTGTCGAATCCGGGCGTGACCGGGTCGCGGTGCGGTACCGGGGACGATCCATCCGGTACGGCGAGTTGGACGAGTACACCTCGCGCCTGGCGCGGGTGCTGATCGAACGCGGTATCGGACCGGAGGATTCGGTCGCGGTCGCCCTGCCGCGTTCCTACGAGATGGTCGCCGCCGCACTGGCGGTCGCCAAGGCCGGTGGCGCGCACGTGCCGATGGATCCGGCGCATCCGTTCGAGCGGTCGCGCCATCTGGTCACCGATTCCGGCGCGGTACTCGGCATCACCGTCTCCGAATACGCCGAACGGCTACCCGACGACGTGGAATGGCTGGTCCTGGACCACCCGGCCTTCGAACGGCACTGTGCGACGCGACCGGCGACCCCGGTGACCGACGCGGACCGACGTGCCCCGCTCGATATCCGCAATCCCGCCTATGTCATCTACACCTCCGGTTCGACGGGCAGGCCCAAGGGCGTCACCGTCACCCACGCCGGACTCGGCGGTCTGGTGGACGAGGCGGTGCGCCGCTACCGGCTCGCGTCGCGGCACCGGATGCTGCACATCTGCGCGCCGAGTTTCGACCCGTCCGTGCTCGAATGGCTGTGCGCGTTCTCGGTCGGCGCGACCCTGGTGATCGCCGACCGCGCGGTGATCGGCGGACAGGAACTCGGTGACCTGCTGAGCTCCGAGGCGGTCACCCACGCGATCATCACCCCGGCGGTGCTCGGCACCGTCGATCCAGCGGGTCTGGACGCGCTCGAGGTGGTGTCGGTCGGCGGCGACGTGACGACACCGGATCTGCTCGCGACCTGGCAGCCGGGACGCCGCTACCTCAACGGCTACGGACCGACCGAGACCACCATCATCTCGACCTACGCGGAATTGGCTGCGGGGGAGCGCATCACGATCGGCAAACCGGTGCACGGCATGTCGGCGCTCGTCCTGGACGCGCGCCTGCGGCCGGTACCTCCGGGTGTCACCGGTGAGCTGTATCTGGCCGGGGGCGGTCTGGCGCGCGGTTACCGGAACCGGCCGGGTCTGTCGGCCGAACGTTTCGTCGCCGATCCGTGGGGCGGACCGGGCACGCGGATGTACCGGACCGGGGATCTGGTCCGGCGGGTCACCGCGGCCGACGCCGAATCGGCGGGCCCGCGACTGGAATACCTGGGCCGCACGGATTTCCAGGTCAAGGTGCGCGGCTACCGGATCGAACTCGGCGAGATCGACTCGGTACTGCTCGCGCATCCCGATGTCGATTTCGCGGTCACCGTCGGACGTGAGAACGCGAGCGGCGCGACCGTTCTCGTGTCGTACGTGACCGGGACGGGGCTCGACCCCGACGCCGTGCGACGAATCGCAACGCGGACGCTGCCCGCGCATATGGTGCCCGCCGCGGTGGTCGTCCTCGACCAGGTCCCGCTGACTTCGGTGGGCAAACTCGACCGCGCGGCCCTGCCCGATCCGCGCGTCGCGACGCGCCCCTACCGCGCGCCGTCGACGGGTGCGCAGCACACCGTGGCCGAGATCTTCGCCGAGGTACTCGGGATCGAACGCGTGGGGGCCGACGACGACTTCTTCGATCGGGGCGGCAATTCGCTGCTGGCCACCCGGGTGACCGCGCGCCTCGGCACGGCGTTCGACGCGCGGGTTCCCGTGCGGGTGCTGTTCGCCGCGCCGACCGTCGCCGAATGCGCCGAAGCGGTGACCCGACTCACCGGCGTCCGGCCGAGCGCGCCGGTGCTCGCGCGCACGAGTGGTGGTGCGGGCGAACATATTCCGCTCTCGCCCGCGCAGCGACGGATGTGGTTCCTCAACAGATTCGACGCGGAATCGGCGGCCTACAACATCCCCGTCGTGCTGCGCCTGACCGGCGCGCTCGACGCCGACGCGCTGCGCCTGGCCTTCGCCGATCTCGTTCTGCGACACGAGATCCTGCGCACCAGGTACCCGCAGACCGAGGAGGGGCCCGCGCAGGTCGTTCTCGCCCCCGAACACGAGGACGCACCGCGACTGGCGCTGCGGGAGGTCACCGATATCGATACCGCCGTCGCGCGGGCGGCCGGGGTGGTCTTCGACGTCACCGCGCAGGTTCCGGTGCGCGCGGAACTGCTGCGCGTCGCGGCGAGCGATCACGTACTGGTCATGGTGGTCCATCACATCTGCGCCGACGGACTTTCCGCCGGTCCGCTGACGCGGGATCTGGCGACGGCCTACGCGGCGCGTGCGCGCGGCGAGGAGCCGGGATGGGCTCCGCTGCCGTTCCAGTACGCCGACTACGCGCTGTCGCAGTGCGCGATGCTCGGCAGCGAGGACCGGCCGGGTTCGGTGGCGGCCGAACAGATGGCCTACTGGCGCGCCGCGCTCGCCGACCTGCCCGATCAGCTGGAACTACCGAGGGACCGGCCCCGGCCTCCGGCGCAGTCGTTCGCGGGCGGCCGGGTGGAACTGCGTGTCGACGCGGACGCGCACGCCGCGCTCGCCGGTATCGCGCGCACCCATTCGGCGACGCTGTTCATGGTCGTGCACACCGCGCTCGCGATACTGCTCGCACGCCTGTCGGGTACCGACGACATCGCGATCGGCGCCCCGATCGCCGGCCGCGCCGATCCCGCGCTGGACGACCTGATCGGCATGTTCGTCAACACCCTCGTCCTGCGCACCCGGGTCGACGACGGCATGGGTTTCACCGAACTGCTCACCCGGCAGCGCGAGACGGATCTGGACGCCTTCGCCCACGCCGACGTGCCCTTCGAACGGTTGGTGGAGGTGCTCAACCCGGCGCGTTCCACCGCGCGGCATCCGCTGTTCCAGGTCGGGCTCTCCTTCCAGAACCTGGACCGGGTCCGAATGGAACTGCCGGGACTGACCATCACGACCGGGGACGCGGATCTGCGGCTCTCGCAATTCGATCTGCATGTCGTCGTGGCCGACAGCTACGACGAACACGGCGACCCGGCCGGTCTGAGCGGCTACTTCACCTACGCCACAGATCTGTTCGACGAATCGACGGTGCGGGGTTTCACCGACCGTTTCGCGCGGATCATCGACGCGGTGATCGAGGACGCGGACATTCCGGTCGGCGCGATCGACATGCTCTCGCCCACCGAGCGGGCGCGGATGCTCGACGACTGGAACGACACCGCGCGCGAGCTGGATTCGACCACGACCCTGGTGACGCTGCTCGACGCCGCGGTGGCCGCCGTGCCCGACGCGGTCGCCCTGGTCGCGCCGGACGGCGCGCGGCTGACCTACGCGGAGCTGGACCGGCGCGTGAACGGTCTCGCGCGGTATCTGATCTCGCTCGGCGTCGGTCCCGAGTCGCGGGTGGCGCTCGCCCTCGATCGTTCGGTGGATCTCGTCGTCGCGCTGTTCGCGGTGACGCGGGCGGGCGGCGCGTACGTGCCGATCGATCCGGACCAGCCCGCGGTCCGTTCGGACTACATCCTGGAAACGGCCGCCCCGATCTGCGTGCTCACCGATACCGGCACCGCCTTCGCTACCGAGGCCGCGCCGGTGATCGGCCTGGACGACCTCGATCTCGGCGCGGTGAGCACCGCCCCCATCACCGACGCCGATCGGCTCGCACCGCTGCGCGCCGCGCACACCGCGTATGTCATCTTCACCTCCGGTTCCACCGGGCGACCCAAGGGCGTCGCGGTGTCGCACGCCGCGATCGTCAACCAGTTGCTCTGGAAGACAGCGGAATTCGGCCTCGACGGCGATGACGTGATGGTGTTGAAGACGGCGGTGACCTTCGACGTGTCGCTGTGGGAGCTGTGGTCACCGGTGGTGTGCGGCGGCCGGTTGGTCATCGCGGCTCCCGGCGGGCAGCGCGATCCGGCCTACCTCAACGAGTTGATGACGCGCGAGGGCGTGACGACGCTGCACGCGGTGCCGTCGATGCTCGACGCGCTGACGACGGGTCGGCTGCCGGGTTCGCTGCGCCGGGTGCTCACCGCGGGTGAGGCGCTGCCGCCCGTGCTGGCCAGGCGGTTCGCCACGGCCGCGCCGTGGGCGGAACTGTTCAATCTGTACGGCCCGACGGAAGCGGCGGTCGTCGTCACCGGCCACCGGGTCGACGCCGCCGATCGGCCGACCGTGCCGATCGGCGTCCCGGTGTGGAACAGCCGTGTCTACGTGCTGGATCGGTGGCTGCGACCGGTGCCGCCCGGGGTCAGCGGTGAATTGTATTTGGCCGGAGCGCAGTTGGCGCGCGGCTATTTCGGCCGCCCCGGATTGACCACGGAGCGTTTCGTGGCCGATCCGTTCCGGCCGGGCGAACGCATGTATCGCACCGGCGATCTCGCGGCCTGGTCCGCCGACGGCGTGCTCGACCACAGGGGCCGCACCGACTTCCAGGTCAAGATCCGGGGCTATCGCATCGAACTCGGCGAGATCGACGCCGTGCTGACCACCCACGACGACGTCTACATCGCCGTCACGATCGGGCGCGACAACGCCGCGGGGGCGACCACGCTGGTGTCCTACGTGGTCGCGGTCGAGGGCGCGATGCTCGACCCGGACCGGCTCGCGGACTGGGCGGCGCGCACCCTGCCGTCGCATATGGTGCCGGGCGCGATCGTCGTGCTGGACGAACTGCCGCTGACCTCGGTGGGCAAACTCGACCGGGCGGCGCTCCCCGAGCCGCGCGCCCGTCGACGCGCCCACCGCGCGCCGGTGACCGGGCTGGAGCGCACCGTGTGTGGGATCTTCGCCGATGTGCTCGGCCTGGATCGGGTCGGACTCGACGACAACTTCTTCGAACTCGGCGGTAATTCGCTGATCGCGACCGAGCTGTCCGCTCGGCTGAGTGACGCGGTGTCCGAGCGGGTTCCGGTGGTGTGGATCTTCACCGCGCCGACCCCGGCGGCCGTCGTCGCCGAGTTGCGGGTGCGTGGCACCGAAGGCGCGGGCGCGGACGCGGCGTTCGACATGCTGTTGCCGTTGCGGACCTCCGGCACGGCCGAACCGCTGTTCTGTATCCATCCCATGAGCGGGATCTCGTGGTCCTTCGCCGGACTGGTCGTCCACCTGGACGCCGACCGACCGCTCTACGGACTCCAGACCCCGGTACTGGGCTCGGCCGCGCCGCTACCGGATTCGATCGAGGACTGGGCGCGGCACTACGTCAAACAGATCCGCGCGGTACAGCCGGAAGGGCCGTATCACCTGCTCGGCTGGTCGCTGGGCGGCGTGCTCGCGCACGCGATGGCCGTGCAGTTGCAGGACGAGGGCGAGCGGGTGGCGCTGCTCGGCATGATGGACAGCGCGCTGCGCCATATCGCCGAACCGGACACCGTCGCGCACTGCTGGCCGGAGGTGCGGCGGGAGCTGGTGCGGGAGTTGTTCGTCGATCTGTTCGGCGATCCGGGACCGGACGAGGGCGGGGACGAGGCGAGCGAGGTCGCGTTGCTCGCGCAGCGGTTGAGCGCGCTGCCCGAACCGTTCGCCTCGTTCGGGGCCGCGCGGATCGAGCGGGTGGTCGACGCCGCGATCGAGTCCATCGCCCTCGACGCCGCCTACCGTCCCAGGCCCTTCGCCGGTGACCTCGTCTATTTCTCGGCGGTCGGCGACCCCACCGCCGCAGTCGACACCGCCGCAGTCGACGCCACGACAACCGACGCCGCCACGACAACCGCCGCCACGACAGAAGACGCCGCCACGGCCCACACAGAGGCCGGTGAAACCGAGGCCGCGAGCGACGGGACGGCCGCCTCCACCAGGCCGCCGGGTACCAATGCCGCGACCTGGACCGAAGCGGTGACCGGATGTGTGCGTGATCACCCGATTCCGGTCGCGCACGGGCGGATGGCCACCGATGCCTCGCTGCGCACGATCGCCGAACTGCTGAGGTACCGGTTGTGAGAACTCCAGCGGCAGCCGACGGTGACCTGTGAGCAGCCCCACGTACCGACGGTTCTGCAACATCGCGGCCCCCGGAACCGATGCATCCGGGGAAAGCACCCGGCCGTCGGTCATATGTCCGCCGGGTGTCGGTGACCGGGCCGACCGATATGATTGCTCGGACCGCGCTGGCCCAGGATCACGATCCACGGGGTGGGGCCGATTGACAGAACGGCCGTGCGGCCGAGTTGCACGCGAGAGGTGATCACACCCGAATGGATACTGCCCGCCGTACTGGCCGTTCTAGTCGTCGCCGCAGGTCGGGCAGCCCCACCTTCGGTCAGCTGCTGACCGCCGCGGTCGAGTCCGCCGCCGATTCGGTGGCCGTGCGCGAGCACGACGTCGAACTCACCTACCGCCAGATGGACGCGGATTCCTCGCGTCTGGCCCGTGAACTCATCGAACGCGGCGTCGGCCCCGGTGACGTCGTCGCCATCGGCATCGCCCGCAGTATCGAATCGGTGCTGTCGGTCTGGGCCATCGCGAAGACCGGAGCGGCCTACGTACCGGTGGATCCGTCCTATCCGTCGGACCGGATCGCGCACATCCTGTCCGATTCCGGCGCGACCGTCGGACTCACCACCAAGGCTCACCGCTCGGTGCTCGGATCGTCGGTGTACTGGATCGAACTCAACGATCCGGTGGTCGCCGGACGGCTCGCCGACCGCCCGGAACACCCGATCTCCTACACCGACCGGGTGCGTCCGCTCGACGAGCGCCATCCGGCCTATGTCATCTACACCTCCGGTTCCACCGGCAAGCCCAAGGGCGTCGTCGTCAGCCACACCGGTCTCGCGGGACTGGTGGCGGCCGAACGCGAGCACTACGGCATCGATGGACAGTCGCGGGTGCTGCACGTCTGCTCGCCGAATTTCGACGTGTCCGTGCTCGAACTGCTGCTCGCCTTCACCGCGGGCGCGACCCTGGTGATCTCACCGCCGTCGGTCTTCGGCGGTTTCGAACTCGCCGACCTGCTGCGTCGCGAACGGGTGACGCACATGCTGATCACCCCCGGGGCGCTGGAATCGGTCGACGCGGCCGATCTGCCCGATCTGCGGGCCATCGTCGTCGCGGGCGACAAATTCGGTCCGGAACTGGTCGGCCGCTGGGCCGACGGCACCCGCGAGTTCTACAACGGTTACGGCCCGACCGAGGCCACCATCCTCGCGACGAGTTCCGCGCCGATGCGGGCCGACGAACCGGTCACCATCGGCACTGCCATTCCCGGCGTCGGCGCGTTCGTCCTCGATCCGAGGTTGCGGCCGGTTCCGGCGGGTGTCATCGGCGAGCTCTACCTGTCCGGTCCCGCGCTCGCGCAGGGCTACCTCGGCCGTCCCGGTCTCACCGCCGAACGTTTCGTGGCGAGTCCGTTCGGCGCGGAAACCGAGAACGCGGGGGCCAGGCTGTACCGCACCGGCGACCTGGTGCGCCGCGCCGAGGACGGCGGGGCCATCGAATATCTGGGCCGGGTCGACTTCCAGGTCAAGGTCCGCGGTTTCCGTATCGAACTCGGCGAGATCGACAACGCGCTGACCGCTCATCCGACCGTCGACTACGCGGCGACGCTCGGCAAGACGCTGCCCTCGGGCCAGACGGCGCTGGTGTCGTACGTCCTGCCGCACGAGCACGCCGCCGTCGACACCGCCGCGCTCACCGCGCATCTCGCGGAATCGCTTCCCGCATATATGATTCCGGCCGCGATCGTGGTGCTGGAGCAGATTCCGCTCAACGCGGTGGGCAAACTCGATCGCGCCGCGCTACCCGAGCCGGTGTTCGCCGTGCGCGAATTCCGGGCGCCGACCACACCGACCGAGCGCACCATCGCCGAGATCTTCGGCGCGCTGCTGCTCGCCGGTGTCGAGGACGCCGAGGTGGGCGCCGACGACGACTTCTTCGAACTCGGCGGCAATTCGCTGCTCGCCGCGCAGGCGGCGGCCCGGATCGGTTCCGCGCTCGACGTGCGGGTTCCGGTGCAGTTGCTGTTCGAGGCGACCACCGTGACGGCGCTGGCCGAACGCGTCGAGCAGCAGGCGAACACCCCCGCGGGCCGCGCGCTGCATCCGGTGGAACGTCCGGAGCGGGTGCCGCTGTCCTATGCCCAGCAGCGGATGTGGTTCCTCAACCGTTTCGATCCGGCGAGCGCGGTCAACAACATTCCGATGGCGGTGCGCCTGTCCGGCAGGCTCGACGTCGCGGCGCTGCGTGCCGCGGTGGGCGATCTGATCGAGCGTCACGAGGTATTGCGCACCGTCTACCCCGAAGTCGACGGTATCGGCGTGCAGCGGGTGCTCTCGATCGACGACGCCGACGCGGTGCCGGAACTGCTGGTGATCGAGGGCAGCGAGGAGCGGGTACCCCAGTTCGTCGGCGAGACGGTGATGGCCGGTTTCGACGTGACCGCCGCGCCGCCGATCCGGCTGCGCCTGATGAGTATCGGCGCGACCGAGCACATCCTGGTCAGCGTGGTGCACCACATCGCCGGTGACGGCTTCTCGATGGGCCCGCTGACCCGGGACCTGATGACCGCCTACGCCGATCGGGTCTCCGGCGCGGCGCCGATCTGGCCCGCGCTCGAGGTGCAGTACGCCGATTTCGCGATCTGGCAGCGCGAAACCCTCGGTGGCGAGGACGATCCGGATTCGCTGCTCAGTCGTCAGATCGGCTTCTGGAAGCGCGAATTGACCGGTCTCCCGGAACAATTGAACCTGCCCGCCGACCGTCCGCGTCCCGCCGTCGCCAGCAACGAGGGCGCGACGCTGCGCGCGAATCTCGACGCCGGATTGCACACCGCGTTGCGCGCGGTGGCCAAGCGACACAATTCGACGCTGTTCATGGTCGCGCACGCCGCGCTCGCGGTGCTGCTGGCCCGGCTGTCGGGCACCAGGGATATCGCCATCGGCACCCCGGTGGCCGGTCGCGGCGAGGCGGCGCTCGACGATCTGATCGGCATGTTCGTCAACACCCTCGTGCTGCGCACCGAAGTCGATCCCGGCGTCACGTTCGAGGAACTGCTCGGCCGGGTCCGCGGCAGCGACGTGGAGGCCTTCGGCAACGCCGACGTGCCGTTCGAGCGGCTCGTCGAACTGCTCGACCCGGTCCGCTCGACCGCGCGTCATCCGTTGTTCCAGGTGCTGCTCGTGCTCCAGAACCTCGCGCCCACCTCGCTGGAACTGCCCGAATTGATCGCGACGGGCGTCGAGATGACGGTGCCGCTCGCGAAATTCGACCTGCAACTGGAACTGGTCGAGAACATCGGGCCCGACGGCAGGGCCGAGGGCGTCTCGATCGCCTACACCTATGCCACCGACCTGTTCGACGAACCGACGGTGCGGGATTTCGCGGACCGGTTCGCGCTGGTGCTGTCCTCGCTGGTCGCCGATTCCTCGGCGATCGTCGGCGATATCGATCTGCTCGCCCCCGGCGAGCGCGAACTCGTACTGCGCGAATGGAATACGCCCGGCGCGTCCATCCCCGAGGTGACCCTGGTCGATCTGGTGGCCGTGCAGGCCAGGCTGCGCCCGAACGCGACGGCGATCCGCTTCGGCGACACCGCGTTGAGTTTCGCCGAACTCCAGCGCCGGGCCAACCGGGTCGCGCGCGCCCTGATCGCCAGTGGCGCGGGCCCGGAGAAACTGGTGGCCGTCGCGGTCGCTCGTACCGAGGATCTGCCCGTCGCCCTGCTCGGCGTGCTGCTCTCCGGCGCGGGATACCTGCCCATCGACACCGCCTATCCGGCCCAGCGGCTGGAATTCATGCTGTCCGACGCCGCCCCCGCCTGTGTTCTGGTGACGGCGGGGGAGCGCGACGCGGTGCCCGACACCGGCCGTCCGGTCGTGCTGTTGGAGGAGACCGCCCTCTTCGCCGACGCCCCCATCACCGACGCGGACCGGCGCGCGCCGTTGCGCCCGGACAATCTCGCCTACGTCATCTACACCTCCGGTTCCACGGGCGTGCCCAAGGGCGTCGGGGTGGCCCATCGCAATGTCGTCGAATTGTTCGCGAATACCCAGTCGCGGTTCGAATTCGACGAGACCGACGTGTGGACGCTGTTCCACTCCTTCGCGTTCGACTTCTCGGTCTGGGAACTGTGGTGCGCGCTGGCCAACGGCGGCACCGTCGTCGTGGTCGATTACCTGACCTCGCGGTCGCCGGAACTGTTCCGCGAGTTGCTGATTCGCGAACAGGTCACGGTGCTGAACCAGACGCCGTCGGCCTTCTACCAGCTGGCCGAGGCCGACCGCGCCGCGCACGCCACCGGCCAGGGCAAATTCGCGCTGCGCTACGTGGTGTTCGGCGGTGAGGCGCTCGACCTGCGTCAACTGCGGCGCTGGTACGACCGGCACGCGGTGGACGCGCCGTGGCTGGTCAACATGTACGGCATCACCGAAACCACGGTGCACGTGTCGTTCCTGTCGCTCGACGAACAGAAGGTGGAGAATCCGGCCAGCGTCATCGGCCGGGCGCTGCCGGGCCTGGACGCCTACGTCATCGATGAGCGGTTGCATCCCGCGCCGGTCGGGGTGGCCGGGGAGATCAATGTCGCGGGACGGCAGCTCTCGCGCGGCTACCTGGGCAGGCCGGGACTCACCGCGACCCGATTCGTCGCCAACCCGTTCGGCGCGCCCGGATCGCGGATGTACCGCACCGGTGACGTCGGTCGCTGGGTCGGACTCGGCGGTGAGGCGAATCTCGAATACGCGGGTCGCAGCGACCAGCAGGTCCAATTGCGCGGTTTCCGTATCGAACTCGGCGAGATCGAATCCGCGCTGCTGCGCTGCGCGGGCGTCAGCCAGGCCGTCGTGCTCATCGGCGCCGACGAGCACGCGGGCGACCGGCTCATCGCCTACGCGGTCCCCGATACCGGCGCGCGGCTCGATGCCGTCGAATTGCGTAGCGCCGTGGCGGAATTCCTGACCGGCTACATGGTGCCCGACGCCGTCGTCGTCCTGGAGTCGCTGCCGCTCACCCCCAACGGCAAACTGGATCGCAAGGCGCTACCCGCTCCGGAGTTCGTCAGCGACGCGACCTACCGCGCCCCGTCCTCACCGCTGGAACAGGCCGTGGCCGAGGTGTTCTCGGGACTGCTCGGCGGTGTCGAGGTCGGACTCGACGACGATTTCTTCGCACTCGGCGGCAATTCGCTGCTCGCCACGCGCGCGGTGGCCCGCGTCAACGCGGCGTTGGACGCGAAACTCGCGGTGCGCGAACTGTTCGAGGCCTCCACCGTCGCGGCGCTGGCCGCCCGGATCGTGCCCGGCGCGGGCGACGGTCCCGCCCGTCCGCCGCTGACCAGGGGTGAACGGCCCGATCAGGTGCCGCTGTCGCTGGTGCAGCAACGGATGTGGGTGCTCAATCAACTCGATCCGGCGTCGCCTGCCTACAACATTCCGCTCGCCATCCGGCTCAGCGGCGCACTCGACGTGTCCGCGCTGCGCTACGCCGTCGCCGATGTGCTCGAACGGCATGAGGCGCTGCGCACCCGCTACCCCGCCGAAGGCACCGGTGGCCTGCCGTACCAGGAGATCCTGACCGTCGCCGAGGCGCTGCCGGGCGGGCTCGAGGTCGAGACGAACGATGATCCGATGCGCCGCGTCGGCGAATTGATGGCGGTCGGCTTCGACGTGACCGCGAAGGTTCCGTTGCGTGCGGTGCTGCTGGTCGGCGAAGGCGCGGCCGAGGATCACCTGCTCGTCGTCGTGGTGCACCACATCGCGGCCGACGGTGTGTCGATGACGCCGCTGGCCCGCGACCTCGCCACCGCGTATGTCGCACGGGTGGAAGGACGTTCGCCGTCCTGGGTGCCGCTGGAACTGCAATACGCGGATTTCGCGCTGTGGCAGCGCGCCGCGATCGGCGAGGATTCCGACGAGAACTCCGTGGCCGCTACGCAATTGGCGTACTGGCGCGGACAGCTCGCCGGACTGTCCGGGGAATTGGCGCTGCCGCTGGACCGCCCGCGCCCGCAGGTGCCGTCCATGCGCGGGGCGGCGACCGGGATCGTGCTGCCCGCCGAGGTCAACGAGAATCTGACGAGAATCGCCCGCGAACACAATTCGACCCTGTTCATGGTCGTGCACGCCGCGCTCGCGGTACTGCTCGCGCGGATGTCGGGAAGTTCGGATATCGCCATCGGCACCGCCATCGCGGGTCGCGGTGAACGCGCGCTCGACGATCTCGTCGGCATGTTCGTCAACACCCTCGCGCTGCGTATCCCCGTCGATTCCGGCGCCACCTTCGGCGCCCTGGTCGACCGGGCGCGGGAAACCGATCTTTCGGCGTTCGGCAATGCCGACGTGCCGTTCGAGCGGGTGGTCGAGGTCGTCGCGCCGGGACGTTCGAGCGCGCACAATCCGCTGTTCCAGGTGGTGCTGTCGTTCGAGAGCACCGAACCGCCGTCGCTGGAACTGCCCGGACTGACGATCACCGGCCTGGACGCGGGCGCCGTCGCCGCCAAATTCGACCTCCAGGTCATCGTCGACCCGCGCCGCGCCGCCGACGGCACCACCGGTGAACTGAGCGTGGTCTTCAGCTACGCCACCGACATCTTCGACGAATCCACCGCGCGGGCGTTCGGTCGCCGTTTCGAGCGCATCGTCACCGCCGTCGCGGCCGACCCCTCGGTCGTCGTCGGCGATATCGACATCCTCGACGCCGAGGAACGCGACCGGGTGCTGGTCGGCGGTAGTGCCGATCCCGGCGAGAACACGGCGGCGACGGCGGGCGCGGCACTGACCCAGTCGCTGTCGGCCGCGGTCGAGGACGATCCGGACGGGCCCGCCGTCGTGTGGGGCGAGCGGGCGGTGTCCTACCAGGAACTCGACGCGCGATCCTCTCGTCTGGCACGGGTGCTGATCGAGCGCGGCTGCGGTCCCTGCGACGGCGTCGCGGTGCGGCTCGGCCGAGGCGTCGACGCGGTCGTGGCGCGCTGGGCGGTGCTCAAGGCCGGAGCCGCGCTGGCCCCGACCGCGTACCGGGACGACGTCCTGCCGGGCGCGGTCACGGTCGGCATCGGGTCGGTCGCCGACACCCGCGACGCCACCGTGGACTGGATCGCACTCGATGATCCCGCGGTCGCCGCGCGGATCGCCGCGCAATCGGCGCGCCCGGTGACCTACGCGAACCGGGTGCGCACCCTGCGCGGCGGCGATCCGGCCCTCTGGTCGGGCGGCGCCGTCGCCCTGACCTACGACGAGCTGGCCGCCGCAGCGGCCAGGATCGCGGCCCGCACCGAGATGACCTTCGAATCGCGTGTCTTCGCTCACGGTCGCCCGGAATCGCTGTCCGCGCTGATCGAGACGGTCGCCGCGGGCACGAACGGCGCGTCGATCGTCATCGGTGACGACGCGGGCGACCCGACCGGCTTCCTCGCCGACGAATGGGTCACCCATCTGTTCACCGACGCCGCCTCGTTCGCCGCCGTCGCGGTCTCGGAACTGGAGGACCTGAAAGTCGTGGTCCTGGAAGGTGATCCGGGTCCCGCGAGTTCCACCGGGCAGGTCGAAGTGCTCGCCCTGTCGGATCTCCTCGGCTTCGCGGTGCCGCGCTAGGCGGTTCCCGAACCCCGGTCGCGTGATTCGCGCGACCGGGTGGATTTCCTCGCGCGGGTGCGCCGAGGGGGACCGGTGTGGTGTGAACCCCCCATATAAAGGAGACGGGCGGCGTCCCCGTCCGTCTGAGCCGAGTGGAGCTCGGCGGCCCCGCGCCGACGGTGACGCTCGGAACCGACCGGTGTCGACTGGTAGCTCGGCGGCCTGGTGCCGATGGTGACGCTCGGAACCGACCCGTGTCGAAAATGGCGTCCGGCGGCATCGGTGTGCTCCGTAGTGGCCGATCCCGACTCCCGAAGGCAGACGGTGTGGCACGCCACAAACGCCGTCGACCCACTCATGGATCTCGGCGCGGAATGTGATGCTCGGCACTCTCGCGGGAGGAGAATCTCCTCGGCCCGCCGTGGACGTACGGAACCGGTGCGCGGCCCGCCCCGGCGACGACGGTCGGCTCGCGGACGCCCGCCCCGGACGAGCGGCGGGGTTCGTCGCTGATGGCCGACGCGCTCCGGAACGGCCGTTCACCCACGACCGCCGGATCCCTCCCGCGCCGAGGACGCCGATCCGGTGCGGTCGCGGTCGGCGTGGACACCCCCTCCGACAGCCTCCGCGACCGGCGATCGGCGGGGCTCCGGCGGGCGTTCGCCCCCGTTGTTGCCGCTGTTGGAGCCCCCGCGTAACCTCGAACACTTGTTCCGCACAGGACCCCGGGGCCTGTGACGTGTCTGGTAACGATCGTGGCTTATCTCTACGATGCACACGAAGTGGGCAAAGGGGAGCGCACGACCGAGCGTGGATAGATGGATTGGGTGAGCTGCTAGATGATTCGGGTGGACTTGGGTCGCCGGTACGCGACATGGGGCCGGGTGCAGGCATGACGCGCCCCACCCGGACGCGCCCCACCCGGACTCCACGGGCGCGCGTCAAAACGCTGCCGCAACTGCTGACCGGTGCGGTCGAGGCCGATCCGGGCCGCGTCGCCGTGCGGTTCGCCGACGCCGAGTCGACGCTCGCCGAACTGACCTACGCCGAACTCGACGAACGTTCCACCCGGCTGGCTCGCCTGCTGATCGCGCAGGGGATCGGTCCGGAAGATCTGGTCGCGGTGGGGGTGCCGCGGTCGTTGGAATCGGTGCTCGCGGTGTGGGCGGTGGCCAAGACCGGCGCGGGTTTCGTCCCGGTCGACCCGAACTACCCGGCCGATCGCATCGAACACATGGTCACCGACTCCGGCGCGACACTCGGGGTGACGGTCGCCTCGGTCGCCGCCGGATTGCCGGACCGGGTGCGCTGGCTGGTCATGGACGGACTCGCCGACGAACTCGCCCGGCAGTCGTCGGAGCAGGTCACCTATGCCGACCGGGTGCGGCCGCTGCGCGCCGAACACCCGGCCTATGTCATCTACACCTCGGGGTCGACCGGATTGCCCAAGGGCGTGGTCGTCACCCATACCGGACTGTCGAATTTCAGCGACGAACAGCGCGATCGGCTCCGGGTGACCGGCGAATCACGCACCCTGCATTTCGCCTCGCCGTCCTTCGACGCGTCGGTGCTGGAACTGCTGCTCGCGGTCGGCGCGGGCGCGACCATGGTGGTCGTCGCGCCGACGGTGTACGGCGGCGTCGAACTCGCGGCACTGCTGCGCCGTGAACGGGTCAGCCATGCCTTCATCACCCCCGCCGCCCTCGCCTCGATCGATTCGACCGGACTCGACGACCTCCGGGTGGTCGCCGTCGGCGGCGAGGCATGCTCGCCCGATCTGCTGCGTCGCTGGGCCCAGCCGGTCGCGGGCGGCGCGACGCGCGACTTCCTCAATGTGTACGGTCCGACCGAGACCTCGATGGTGGTCAACATCAGCCCGGCGCTGCTGCCGGGCGACCTGCTCTCCATCGGCGGCCCGATCCGCGGGACCACCGAATACGTGCTCGACGACCGCTTGGCGCGGGTGCCGACCGGGGTCACCGGTGAGCTGTACATCGCGGGCGCGCAGCTCGCGCGCGGCTATCACCGCCGCGCGTCGCTGACCGCCGCCCGGTTCGTCGCGAATCCGTTCGACCCGAACGGTTCCCGGCTGTACCGCACCGGCGACCTGGTGCGCTTCACCCCGGCCGGTGAGCTGGAACACCTGGGCCGCAACGATTTCCAGGTGAAGGTCCGCGGTTTCCGGATCGAGCTCGGCGAGATCGACGCGGTGCTCGCCGAACACGACACGGTCGATTTCGCCGCGACCATCGGGCACACCCTCGATACCGGCGCCACGATTCTCGTCTCCTACGTCCGTGCCGCCCCCGGCGCGTGGGTGGACGTCGACGCGCTGACCGCCTACGCCGAACGCAGCCTGCCCGCGCATATGGTGCCGACCACCGTCATGGTGCTCGACACCATCCCGCTGACCCCCTCGGGCAAACTGGATCGAGCCGCGCTGCCCGAACCTCTGTTGCGCGCCAAGGAATTCCGCACGCCGACCGGCCGAACCGAGATCACGGTCGCCGCCGTCTTCGCCGAATTGCTCGACATCGACCGCGAGATCGGCGCCGACGACGATTTCTTCGCCCTCGGTGGCAACTCCCTGATCGCCACCCGCGCCATCGCCCGGCTCGGTGCGGCCCTGGACTCGCAGATCCCCGCGCGATTGCTCTTCGAAGCGTCCTCGGTGGCCGCGCTCGCGCAGCGACTGAGCGACTACGAGGGATCCGGGCGACGTCCCGCGCTCGAGGTGGCCGAGCGGCCCGAGCGGATTCCGCTCTCGCTGGCCCAGCAGCGGATGTGGTTCCTGAACCGCTTCGATCCGGAATCGGCCGCCAACAACATCCCGTTCGCGATCCGGCTGTCCGGCGCGCTGGACGTCGCCGCGCTCCAGACCGCGGTCGCCGACCTCATCCGACGGCACGAATCACTGCGCACGGTCTATCCGGCCGTCGACGGCACCGGCTACCAGTCCATCCTGCCCGTCGCCGAGGCGCTGCCCGATCTCACGCCGCAGCAGGTGTCGGAGTCGGAGTTGCGCGACTGGCTGCTGCGTTCGGCGCTGACCGGATTCGACGTCGCCACCGAAGTGCCGCTGCGCATCGGTCTGGCCTCGCTGGGCTCCGGGGATTACGTCGTCGCGGTCGTGGTGCATCACATCGCCGCCGACGGCGCGTCGATCGCGCCGATGGTGCGGGATCTGATGGCCGCCTACATGGCGCGCGCCGCGGGCGCGGAACCCCGGTGGATGCCGCTGCCCGTGCAGTACGCCGACTACACGCTGTGGCAACGCCGCGTCCTCGGTGACGAACGCGATCCGGCGTCCGTGGCCGCCGCGCAGGTCGAGTACTGGCGGACCGCCCTCGCCGGTATCCCCGACCGGCTGGAACTGCCGACCGACCGGCCGAGGCCCGCGGTGGCTTCCGGGCGCGGCGCGACCTACGCCTTCGAGATCCCGGCGCGCGTCCACGCCGAGTTGAACGAGCTGGCCCAGGACAGCGGCGCCTCGCTGTTCATGGTGGTGCACGCGGCGCTGGCCGTACTGCTGGCCCGCCTGGCCAATACCGAAGACGTCACCATCGGCACCCCGGTGGAGGGTCGCGGTGAGCGCCTGCTCGACGACCTGATCGGCATGTTCGTCAACACCCTGGTGCTGCGCACGCGCGTCGACCGGGGCGTGTCGTTCCTCGATCTGCTGCACGCGACCAGGGATACCGATCTCAGCGGGTTCTCCCACGCCGAGTTGCCGTTCGAGCGTCTGGTCGAGGTGCTCGACCCGGTGCGCTCGCAATCGCATCACCCGCTGTTCCAGGTCGCCCTGTTCTTCCAGAACATGGACAGCGCGACCCTGGAACTGCCCGGACTTTCCGCCCAGGTCGTCGAACTCGACGGCGCGGTGGCGAAATTCGATCTCCAGCTGACCCTGGAGCCGAAGACCGAGGGCGGTGTCCCGGCCGGTCTGTCCGCGCTGTTCACCTATGCGACAGATCTTTTCGACGAACCCTCGGTCGCGCAGTTCGCCGAGCGGCTGATCCGGGTGCTCACCGCGGTCGTCGCCGATCCCGAACGCCAGGTCGGCGCCATCGAACTGCTCGCGCCCGTCGAGCGCGACCGTATCCTGCTCGACCGCAACGACACTCGGCACCGGGTTCGCTCGGAACTGCTGCTCGACACCTATCACCGGACGGTGGCCGCGAATCCCGGCGCGGTCGCGATCGCCTACGGTGGCGTCGAACTGACCTACCGCGAATTCGACGCGCGGGTCAACAGTCTCGCGCGCCTGCTGATCTCGCAGGGCGTCGGCTCGGAGTCGCTGGTCGGTCTCGCGATTCGCCGTTCGATCGATCTCGTGGTCGGCATGTACGCGATCGTCACCGCGGGTGGCGCCTACGTGCCGCTCGATCCGGATCATCCGGCCGAGCGGATCGGCCACATCCTCGATACCGCGCAGCCCGTGTGCGTCCTGAGCACGGTGGCCGACGCCGCCTCGGTGCCGCAGAGCGCGCGGACGGTGCTGATCGACGATGTCGATCTGTCCGGGTTCGACGACCGTCCGGTGCGTATCGCCGAACTCTCCCGTCAGGTGCTGACGCACCATCCGGCCTACGTGATCTTCACGTCGGGCTCGACGGGCAGGCCGAAGGGCGTCGCGGTATCGCACGGCGCGATCCACAATCAGATCGCCTGGATGCTGGACGAATATCCGCTCGGCCCGGGGGATGTGTACCTCCAGAAGACCGCGACCACCTTCGACGTGTCGCTGTGGGGCTACTTCATGCCGCTGCGGGCGGGCGCGAAACTCGTCGTCGCCACCCCCGACGGTCACCGCGATCCCGAGTACGTCGCGGAGATCATCGCCGCCCAACAGGTCACGGTGACCGATTTCGTGCCGTCGATGCTGTCGGTGTTCGCCGCGCACGCCAGGCCCGAACTGCTGACCTCGCTGCGGCACGTCTTCGCGATCGGCGAGGCCCTGCCGCCGGAGACGGTGGCCGCCTTCGCCGCCGTGTCCGACGCCGCCCTGCACAATCTGTACGGACCCACCGAGGCCGCGGTCTCGGTCACCTACTGGCAGGCCGACGCGACGGCGAGCACGTCGGTGCCCATCGGCCTTCCGCAGTGGAACACCCAGGTCTACGTCCTGGATTCGAGTCTGCGCGTGGTGCCCGCGGGCGTCGTCGGCGAGCTGTACCTGGCCGGTGACCAGTTGGCGCGCGGCTATGTCCGTCGTCCCGACCTGACCTCGGACCGGTTCGTCGCCAACCCCTTCGGCTTCGGCGAGCGCATGTACCGGACCGGTGACCTCGTCGTCTGGCGCCTCGCCGAGGACGGCAGGTCCGTGCTGGACTACCTGGGCCGCACCGACTTCCAGGTGAAATTCCGTGGCCAGCGCATCGAGCTCGGCGAAATCGAGACCGCGCTGCTCGCCTCGGATTCGGTCAGCCAGGCCGTCGCCGTCGTCGCGAGCGGGCCGACCGGTGATCAGCTCGTCGGTTACGTGGTCCCCGCCCCGGGACACGACCCCGACCCCGTCGGCCTGCGTGCCGAGATCGCCGCCGTCCTGCCCGCCTACATGGTGCCCGCGACGGTGCTGGTATTGGACGCCTTCCCGCTCAACACCTCCGGCAAACTGGATCGCAAGGCGCTGCCAGCACCGCAGTTCGAGGCGAAGGCCTTCGCCGCGCCGACCACCACCATCGAGGAAGCGGTCGCGCAGGTCTACGCCGAGGTGCTCGGTGTCGAGCGCGTCGGCCGCGACGACGATTTCTTCGAACTCGGCGGCAACTCGCTGAGTGCGACCAGGGTCGCCGCGCGGCTCGGCGACGCGCTCGACACCCGCGTCCCGGTCCGGCTGATCTTCGAGCACTCCACCGTCGCCGGGCTGGCGAACCGGGTGGAACTCACCGAGGGCGGCCGTCCCGCCCTGGTGGCGGGACCGCGCCCGGACCGGGTGCCGCTGTCGCTGGCGCAGCAGCGCATGTGGTTCCTCAACCAGTTCGACACCACCGCCGCGGCCTACAACCTGCCGGTCGCGGTGCAGCTGACCGGAACACTCGACGTCGCGGCGTTGCGTGCCGCGGCCGCCGACATCGTCACCAGGCACGAGACGTTGCGGACCCGCTACCCGCAGAGCGACCAGGGGCCCTGGCAGGAGATCCTGTCGCCCGCGCAGGCCGCCCCGCTGGTCGAGCCGATCGTCGTCGACGAGGACCGGCTCTACGAGCGCGTCGCCGAGATCGCGGGCGCCGGATTCGACGTCTCCACCGATATCCCGTTGCGGATGGCGCTGTTCCAGGTCGACGGCACACCGGACGAGCACGTCCTGCTCGTCGTGGTGCACCACATCGCCGCCGACGGCTGGTCGCTCGGCGCGCTGACCCGCGACGTGATGGCCGCCTACGCCGCCCGGTCGCAGGGCGTGCCGCCGAATTGGGCGCCGCTGCCCGTGCAGTACGCCGACTACACGCTGTGGCAGCGCGGTCTGCTCGGCGCGGTCGACGACCCGGATTCGTTGGCCGCCAAGCAGATCGAATTCTGGAAGACCACACTCGCGGGTCTGCCCGAGGAATCGACGCTGCCGCTGGACCGGCCGCGACCGGTCGCCCAGTCCTACCAGGGCGGCGCGGTGAGTTTCCGGGTCGACTCCGAAACCCACCGCGGTCTGCGGGATCTGGCGCGTTCGGCGAACGCGACGGTGTTCATGGTCGTGCACACCGTGCTCGCCGTGGCGCTGGCGCGCATGGCGGGAACCAACGATGTCGCCGTCGGCACCCCGATCGCCGGTCGCGGCGCGGCCGAACTCGACGATGTCATCGGCATGTTCGTCAACACGGTGGTGCTGCGCACCGCCCTCGATCCCGGCGAACCGTTCACCGCCCTGCTCGCCAGGCAGCGCGAGGACGATCTCGCGGCCTTCGCGAACGCCGATATCCCGTTCGAGCAGCTGGTCGAGGTCCTCGCCCCGTCGCGTTCGACCGGCCGGACCCCGCTGTTCCAGGTGGCGCTGTCCTTCGTGAACCTGCCCGCCGGTGATTTCCAGCTGCCCGGCCTGAGCGTGCGCGGCCTGGACGCGCCCGTCGATATCGAACGTTTCGACATGCAGCTGACGGTGGTCGAGGGTTCCGGCGGCGACAGTGGCTCCGACGGCATGGCAGGCGAACTGACCTACGCCCGTGACATCTTCGACGCCGCGACGGTGCGCGGCTTCGCCGAGCGTTTCGTGCGGCTGCTGCGTGAGATCGTGGCGAGCCCGCGGACCGCCGTCGGTGATCTGCGACTGCTGTCGGATACCGAACTCGACCGGCTCGGCCGGATGAGCGGTCCGGCCAGTACCGAAACCGGAGTGCTGCCCGACATCCTGGCCGCGGCCGCCGTCCGCAATCCGGACGGCGCGGCGATCCGGGACGGCGCGCGCACACTGACCTATCGCGAATTGGACGCGCGCTCTTCACGTCTGGCACGCGAGATGATCGAACGGGGTATCGGCCCGGGCGATCTGGTCGCGATCGGCATCCCTCGATCGCTGGAATCGGTGCTGTCGTTCTGGGCGGTGACGAAGACCGGCGCCGGTTTCGTCCCGGTCGACCCGAACTATCCGCCGGAGCGGGTCGCGCACATGCTCGCCGACTCCGGTGCGATCCTCGGCCTGACGGTCCAGGAGGTCCGCCCCGATTTCGGCGAGGACATCGACTGGCTGATCCTCGACGACCAGGATTTCGAGATCGCCATCCAGCGCCGCAGCGGCGCTCCCATCGGCGACGCCAACCGGATCCGCCCGATCCGCGCGTCGAACGTGGCCTACATGGTCTACACCTCCGGTTCCACCGGCGTGCCGAAGGGCGTCGCGGTCACCCACGCCGGTCTCGCGGGCTACAACGCCGAACAGCGCGAGCGTTTCGCGGTCGACCAGGATTCGCGCACACTGCATTTCGCGACGCCGAGTTTCGACGGCGCGGTACTGGAACTGCTGCTCGCCACCGGCGCTGCCGCCACCATGGTCGTCGTCCCGACCGACGTCTACGGCGGTGCGGACCTGACCGATCTGCTGCGGTCCGAGCGGGTCACCCATATGTTCATCACCGCCGCCGCGCTGGCCTCGCTGGACCCGACCGGGCTCACCGACCTGCGCGCGGTCTTCACCGGTGGCGAGACCTGGTCCCCGGATCTGGTGCGCCGCTGGGCCGTTGACGGCAGGCAGTTCCACAACGCCTACGGTCCGACCGAGACCACCATCATCGTCAACTTCAGCGAACCGCTGGCCGCAGGCGTTCCGGTGACGATCGGCGCGCCGATTCGCGGCGTCACCGAATGGGTGCTCGACGAGCGGCTGCGGCCGGTGCCGGTCGGAGTGTCCGGCGAGCTGTACATCGCCGGTGACCAGGTGGCCAACGGCTACCACCGGCGTCCCAGCCTGACGGCGGGGCGTTTCGTGGCCGGTCCGTGGTTGCGCGGTGGCCGGATGTACCGCACCGGCGACGTCGTCCGCTGGACCCCCGGCGGCGAGATCGAATTCGTCGGACGCAACGACTTCCAGGTGAAGGTGCGCGGTTTCCGCATCGAACTGGGCGAGATCGACGCCGTGCTCGCCGATCACGACACCATCGATTTCGCGGTGACCGTCGGCCGCAAGCTGGCCAGCGGGGCGACCGCGCTCGTGTCCTACGTGCACGCCGCGCCGGGACGATCGGTCGATGTCGCGGCGCTGACCGCCTACGCCCAGCAGCGGATGCCGGCGCATATGGTGCCGACCTCGATCATGGTGCTCGGCACGATCCCGCTGACCCCGGTCGGCAAATTGGACCGGAGGGCGCTGCCCGAACCGGTTTTCGAGACCATGACCTTCCGCGCGCCCGCGACCGAAGCGGAGCAGGCGGTGACCGAGGTCTACGCCGAGGTGCTCGGACTGGACCAGGTCGGCGTCGACGACGATTTCTTCGCCCTCGGCGGCAATTCGCTCATCGCCACCCGCGTGACGGCTCGCCTGAGCGCCGCGCTCGACGTCGCGGTGCCGGTCCGGCTGGTGTTCGAGGCCCCGACGGTGGAGGCTCTGGCCGCGCGGGTCGCGACGCTGGCCGCCTCGGCGCGGCCGAAGCTGGTCGCCAAGCCGCGGCCGGGCAAGGTGCCGCTGTCGCTCGCGCAGCAGCGCATGTGGTTCCTGAACCAGTTCGACACGGCGTCGGCGACCTACAACATCCCGGTCGCCGTGCGGCTGACCGGTGTCCTGGATCTCGATGCCCTGCGCCAAGCCGTGGCCGATGTGGTCGCCAGGCACGAGATCCTGCGGACCAGCTACCCCCAGACAGCCGATGGTCCCGTCCAGGTGATCATGCCCGCCGCGCAGTCGGTGCCGCGGGTGGATCCGGTCGTGGTGAGCGAATCCGAACTGTTCGGCCGGGTCGCGGAGGTGATCGGCGCGGGCTTCGACGTGTCCGCCGAGATCCCGTTGCGGGTGGCCCTGTTCCGGGTGAACGCGGCGCTCGACGATCACGTCGTGGTCTTCGTCGTCCATCACATCGCCGGTGACGGCTGGTCGATGGGCCCGCTGACCCGCGACGTGATGACCGCCTATGCCGCGCGGGCCGCGGGCGCCGCACCGGCGTGGAACCCGCTTCCGGTGCAGTACGCCGATTTCAGCATCTGGCAGCGGGCCGTGCTCGGCGCCGAGGACGACCCGGAATCGCTCGCGGGCGAACAGATCGCCTTCTGGCGGCGGGAACTGTCCGGGCTGCCGGAGGAATCCACGGTGGCGGGCGACCGGCCGCGCCCGAACGTGCCGAGCCAGCGTGGCGCTTCGGTCGAATTCGTGATCGACGCCCCGGTGCGGGCCGCGCTCGCCCAGGTGGCACGCGCGCAGAACGCGACGTTGTTCATGGTGGTGCATTCCGCCCTCGCGGTCCTGCTCGGCAGGATCTCCGGTGCGGAGGACATCGCGATCGGTACCCCCGTCGCCGGTCGCGGCGACGCCGCCATCGACGACCTGATCGGCATGTTCGTCAACACCGTCGTGCTGCGCAGCGAGATCAGGGCGGGCGAGACCTTCACCGACCTGGTCGCCAGGCAGCGCGAGACCGATATCGCCGCACTCGCGCACGCCGACATCCCCTTCGAACGGCTCGTCGACGTCCTGGAGCCGGAGCGCTCGACCAATCGTTCGCCGCTGTTCCAGGTGATCCTGGCCTTCCAGAACCTGCCGGGCGGATCCTTCGAACTGCCCGGATTGCGCGCGGGCACGGTCGAATTCGACGCCGCCGTCGAGAAATTCGATATGTCGTTGACGGTCTTCGAGACCGTGGACGCCGACGGCGCCGACGTGCTGTCGTGCCACCTGTCCTACGCGACGGATCTGTACGACCCGGCCACGGCGGCCGGCTTCGCCGACCGCTTCCAGCGTCTGCTCGGCGCGATCGCCGACCGGCCGCGCACACCCGTCGGCGATATCGAACTGCTGACCGACACCGAACGCGAACAGGTTCTGCGCGAGTGGAGTTCGTCCGGTCCGGATGTGGGACTGGAGAGCACGCTGGTCGACCTGTTCGACCTGGCCGCCCTGAAGAACTTCGGCCGTACCGCGGTCGTCTTCGAGCAGACCCGCGTCGACTACGCCGATCTCGACGATCAGTCCAATCGCCTGGCCCGCAAGCTGATCGAGGCGGGCGCCGGTCCGGAGACACTGGTCGCGGTGGCGCTGCCGCGTTCGCTCGAACTGGTCGTCGCGCTGCTGGCGACGGTCAAGGCGGGCGCGGGATACCTCCCGGTGGATCCCACCTATCCGGCCGACCGCATCGCCTACATGATCGACGACGCGCGCCCGGTCTGCGTGCTTACCCACGCCGACCGCGAGATCGCGCTGCCGGACGGCCTGCCGATCCTGGAGATCGACCGGCTCGACCTGTCCTTCTACGACGCGTCGACCGTCGCCGACGCCGAACGCCGTCATTCGCTGACCCCGGACAGCATCGCCTACGTCATCTACACCTCCGGCTCGACCGGCCGCCCCAAGGGCGTGCGGGTTCCGCACCGGACCGTGGTGAAACTGTTCGCCAACACCGAACCCGATTTCGGATTCGACCGCGACGACGTGTGGACGATGTTCCACTCCTACGCGTTCGACTTCTCGGTGTGGGAGCTGTGGGGTCCGCTGCTCTACGGCGGCACCCTGGTCGTCGTCGACTACCACGTCTCGCGTTCGCCCGAGCAGTTCCTCGAACTGCTTCGCCGCGAACGGGTCACGGTGCTCAACCAGACCCCGTCGGCCTTCTACCAACTGGCCGAGGCGGACCGGGTGGCCGGGCCCGAAGCCGAGCCGCTGTCGTTGCGCTACATCGTCTTCGGCGGTGAGGCGCTCGAATTGCGCAGGCTGGCAGACTGGTACACCAGGTACGAGGACAACGCGCCGCGCCTGGTGAACATGTACGGCATCACCGAGACGACCGTGCACGTCACCTATCGCGCGCTCGACGCCGCGTCGGTGGCCGCCGCGGACGGCAGCGTCATCGGCCGCGCCATCCGCGGCCTGCGCACCTATCTGCTCGACACCAGGCTGCGGCCGGTGCCGGCCGGGGTGCCCGGCGAGATCTACGTCGCCGGAACGCAACTCGCGCGCGGTTACCTCGGCAGGCCCGCGCTATCCGCGGGCCGGTTCGTGGCCGACCCGTACGGCGAGCCGGGCTCGCAGCTGTATCGCTCGGGCGATATGGCCCGCTGGAACGCCGACGGCGACCTGGAATACCTGGGTCGCGCCGACGATCAGGTGAAGGTCCGCGGTTTCCGTATCGAACTCGGCGAGATCGAGGCCGCGGTCCTCGCCCAGGATCGGGTGCGTCAGGCCGCGGTGGTGGTACGCGAGGACAAGCCGGGGGATCAGCGCATCGTCGCCTACCTGGTCGGCGATCCGGGCGCCGCGCTCGACACCGAGGCGGTGCGCGAGGGCGCGGGCACGCTGCTGCCCGGCTACATGGTGCCTTCGGCTTTCGTCGTGATCGACGCGATCCCGTTGACCGCCAACGGCAAACTCGACCGTCGCGCGCTGCCCGCGCCGACCTTCACCACCACCGAGACGCGCGCGCCGATCGGCGAGGTGGAAGCACGGATCTCCGAACTGTTCGCGCAGGTCCTCGGCCTGGAACAGGTCGGCGTCGACGACTCGTTCTTCTCCGTCGGCGGCGACAGCATCCTGTCGATCCAGCTGGTGTCGCGGGCCAAGGCGGCGGGTATCGTCTTCTCCCCGCGTGACGTCTTCGAGCAGCGCACTGTCGCCGGGCTGGCCAGGGTGGCCGTGAACGCCGCCGACAACGCGCCGGTCGTACTCGACGAACTGGCGGGGGCGGGTATCGGCGACGTGCCGCTGACGCCGGTGCTTTCCGCCTACCTCGCCCACGGTTCCTTCGGCCGTTTCTTCCAGAGCATGGTGCTCGGCCTGCCGGAGGAGATCGACACCGACGGTCTGCTCACGACCATCGCCGCGGTGCTCGACCATCACGACGTGCTGCGCTCGCGGGTGCGTCATATCAACGGCGAGTGGCGATTCGAGACATTGGCGCCCGGCGCGATCGTCCCGGCCGACCTGGTCGGGCGTATCGATGTGCCCGCCGGGGTGAGCGAGGACGAACTCCAGCGCATCGCCGCCTCCGCCATGGAGGAGACCGTCGACGCGCTCGACCCAGGTGAGGCCAGGATGCTGGCCTTCACCTGGCTGCATCGTCCCGATGCCAGGGATGTGCTCGCCGTGGCCGCGCACCACTACGCGATCGACGGCGTCTCGTGGCGCATCATCATCCCCGACCTGGCGACGGCCTGGTCGCAGCTCGCGGCCGGGCAGCCGATCGTGTTGCCGGACAACGGCACCTCGTTCCGGCGTTGGGCGCACGGCCTGGTCGAACTCGCCGCCTCGCCCAGTCGCCGCGACGAGATCGACTTCTGGCAGGACGTGACGTCCACGCCGGATCCGCTGCTCGGCAGTCGGATGCTCGACCCGGCCTTCGACACCCAGGCGACGGTGCGCCGGGTCCAGGTCCGGATCCCGGTCGATGTCGCCGACGCCGTGCTGACCAAGGTCCCCGCGCTCTACCGCGGCGGGGTCAACGACGGACTGCTCGCCGCGCTCGCGATGGCGGTGCGGGCCTGGCGTGCGCGCCGCGGCATCGACGCGCCGAGCACCCTGGTCAAACTGGAGGGTCACGGACGCGAGGAGGAGGTGCTGCCGGGCGCGGATCTCACCAGGACCGTCGGCTGGTTCACCAGCATCTACCCGGTGTCGCTCGATCTGAGCACGGTGGATCTCGCCACCATGTTCGACGGCGGCGCGGCCACCGGCGACGCGGTCAAGGCGGTCAAGGAACAACTGCTCCGGGTGCCGGACAAGGGCATCGGCTACGGACTGCTGCGCCACCTCAACCGCGAGAGCGCGGGGCGGCTCAGCGATCGGATCGGCCAGATCAGCTTCAACTACCTCGGCCGGGTCTCGGCCGGAGGTGTGCCCGAGGGGCTCACCGCACTCGGCTGGATGCCGACCGGCGAGGTCGGCCAGCACAGTCCCGACCAGGATCACGGTATGTCGGCGGCGGCCGTCGTCGATATCAACGCCATCGTCAACGACACCGACGCGGGCCCACAGATGGATGTCACCTTCCTCTACGCCTCGGAGGTGATCGACGAGCCCTCGGTGCGCGAACTCGCCGACGACTGGGTCGGCGCGCTGACCGCGCTCGCCCGGCACACCGACGACGTCTCGGCCGGTGGTCTCACCCCGTCCGACACCCCGTTGGTCGAGGTCACCCAGGCCGAACTCGACACGTGGCGCGACGAGCGGCCGGGTCTGGCCGATGTGGTGCCGCTGTCACCGTTGCAGTCCGGACTGCTGTTCCTGAGCGAACTCAGCGCGTCCACGGTCGACGACTACGTCATGCAGTTCACCCTCGAGCTGACCGGCCGCATCTACATCAACCGGATGAAACGCGCCGCCCAGGCCGTGCTCGACCGCCACGCCACGCTGCGCACGGCGTTCGTCAGCACCTCGGACGGCACACCGGTCGGACTCGTGGTGGATTCGGTCGACGTGCCGTGGCAGGCCTTCGACGGGGTGCCGGACGAGGAGATGCCCGAGGTTCTCGCCGCCGATCAGAAGCGCAGATTCGATCCGTCGGTCGCGCCGCTGGTTCGGTTCTCCATGCACCGGACGGTGTCGGGGCGCAGTTTCCTGACCCTGACCACCCACCACATCCTGCTCGACGGCTGGTCGATGCCGCTGCTGATGAAGGATCTGCTCGCGCTGTACGCGCTGCGCGGCGATCCGGCGCTGCTGCCGAGGGTGCGGCCCTACCGCGATTACCTGGCCTGGCTGCACAAACAGGATCAGGACGCGGCGTTGCGCGCCTGGACCGACGCACTGGCCGGACTCGAGCCGACACCGCTGATCCCCGCGCTGCCCGCACCGCAGGCGCCGGTGGTCGGCGTCGGGACGACCGGGTTCACGCTGCCGCCGGAGGAGACGACGGCGTTGGCCGCGCTCGCCACCGACACCGGGGTCACCATCAACACCGTCGTGCAGGCGGCGTGGGCGATGGTGATCGCGAGCAGCACCGATCGCGACGAGGCGGTCTTCGGCGCCGCAGTGTCGGGACGCCCGCCGCAGCTGGACGGGATCGACTCGATGGTCGGCCTGTTCGTCAACACCATTCCGGTGCGGGTCCGGTTCGATCCGCGCTGGACCGTGCGGGAGATGCTGAGCACCTTGCAGGCCGAACAGGCCGCGCTGCTCGATCACCACTACATCGGCCTGGCCGACATCCAGCGCGGGATCGGTGTCGACGGACTGTTCGACACGATGATCGCGTTCGAGTCCTACCCGGTCGACACCGAGGGACTCGAACAGGCCAGCACCATCGACGGGATGTCGGTGGTCGACCTGAAGGCCGTCAACTTCACCCACTACCCGATCACGCTGCTGATCAACCTGGACACCCAGCTGCACGTCAAGGTGCTTTTCCAGTACGAGACGGTGGACGAGGCGGTGGCGCAGTCGTTGACCGACCGGATGCGGATGTTGCTGAGCGAATTCGTGCTCGCGCCGCAGCGGAATCTGGCCGGGACCGACCTGCTGCTGAGCACCGAGCGGTTCGTCGTCGACTCGATGAACCGGACCGACGTGCACTGGTCCTCCGAGGACGCCACCCTGGTGTCGCTGTTCCAGGAACAGTGCGCCCGCACACCGGACGCGCCCGCGGTCACCTTCGGTCAGCTCACGCTGACCTATGCCGAACTGCGCGAACGGGTCTCGGCGCTCGCCGGGGCGTTGACGCGTTACGGCGCCGCCCCGGAAACCCTGATCGCGGTCGCGATACGACGCTCGATCGACCTGGTCGTCGCGATCTACGCGGTACTGGAGACCGGCGCCGGATACGTGCCGGTCGACCCGGATCATCCGTTCGAACGCAACGACCACGTGCTCACGAGCGCGGCGCCGTCGTTCGTGCTCACCACCTCCGCCGACGCGTTCGCGACCGCTACCGGGACGGCGATCGTGGATATCGGCGCGCTCGCGGCGGGCACGGGCTACCTGCCCGCGCGCCGGGCGGTGCGGCCCGACACGCTGGCCTACGTCATCTACACCTCCGGCTCCACCGGCCGCCCCAAGGGCGTGATGATCACGCACCGGCAGATGGTCAACCAGTTCCGCTGGGCGCAGTCGGCCTACCCGCACGACCGTTCCGACACGGTGCTGCACAAGACGCCGATCACCTTCGACATCTCGACGTGGGAGTTGTTCTGGCCCTTGCAGACCGGCGCGCGACTGGTCATCGCGGAACCGGACGGGCACCGTGATCCGCGCTACCTGGCTGAACTGATCGACCGCGAATCGGTGACGACGGCGCATTTCGTGCCGTCGATGCTGGACGCCTTCCTCGATCTCGCGCCGGATCTGCCGACCGCCGTGCCTCGGCGGGTATTCGCCGCGGGCGAGGCACTGGGCGCCGCGACGGTGTCCCGCTTCGACGCCGCGCTGCCCGGCGCGCTGCACAACTGGTACGGCCCGGCCGAGGCGACCGTCGTCACCGCGGCACGCGTCAACGGCGCCGATCCGAACGCGGCGGTGTCGATCGGCGCTCCGGTGTCCAACACCAGGGTGTACGTGCTCGACCGGCAGCTGCGTCAGGTGCCGCTCGGCGCACCGGGCGAGTTGTACCTGGCCGGTGTGCAATTGGCGCGCGGCTACATCGGCGCGCCCGCGCTCACCGCGGAACGTTTCGTCGCCGACCCGTACCAGCGCGGCAAGCGGCTCTATCGCACCGGCGATATCGTCCGCGTCTCGGGCGGCGGCCTGGAATATCTGGGGCGCTCCGATTTCCAGGTCAAGATCCGCGGTCAGCGCATCGAACTCGGTGAGATCGAAACGGTTCTGCGCCAACACGACTCGGTCGGACACGTGGCCGTCGCGGTGGTGCGCGATCCCGATCGCCTTGTCGCCTACGTGGTGGCCGCGCCCGATCGGGCCGTCTCCGAGCGCGGTGTGCTCGAACACGCGCGCGCCGGACTGCCGTCGTACATGGTGCCCGCCGTGGTGGTCGTGCTGCCCGCGCTGCCGCTCAACGCCAGCGGCAAACTCGACCGCAAGGCGTTGCCGGTACCCGATTTCGCGGCACGCGCCTTCCGCGCCCCGGTGACCCCGATGCAGCGGACGGTGGCCGAGGTCTTCCAAGATGTCCTCGGCCTGGACCGGGTCGGTCTCGACGACGATTTCTTCGCCCTCGGCGGCACCAGCCTGGTCGCGAGCAAGGTCGTGCATCAGCTGCGCGGGCTCACCGGTATCGAGGTGCGGGTGCAGTGGTTCTTCCTGGCTCCGACGGTGCAGGCGCTCGGCGACCGGCTCGCCGCCGCGCAGGAGGGAACGCTGGACTACGACGCCGAATCCGATGCCGCGCTCGGACTCGTCCTGCCGATCCGCACGAGCGGCACCCTGCCGCCGCTGTTCTGCATCCACCCGATGTACGGTCTGGCCTGGTGCTACACCGGATTCGTCCAGTACATCGACGAACAGCGCCCGATCTACGGCATCCAGGCCGCCGCGCTCTCCGAGGACGGTCCGCCGCCGCAGTCGTTGACGGCGATGGCGGCGCGCTACACCGACGAGATCATCGCCACCCAGCCGCAGGGCCCGTACCGGCTGCTCGGCTGGTCGCTGGGCGGTGTGCTCGCCCACGAGATCGCGGTGCGGCTGCGCTCGGCCGGACACGAGGTGGCGCTGCTTGCCATGCTCGACAGCGATCACAGCTTCGACCTGACCACGTGGCGGACCACCATGGTCGAGATGCTGGCCGAACTCGGGATCGCCGGGTTGAACATCGATCAGCTCGACGAACTGTCCGAGGCGGATTTCGTCAAGTTGCACGAGCTGATCCCGACGGAGATGGTCGGCATGAACGCCGACCGGCTGCGTCGCATCTACACCAGCGCCATGCGGTCGGTCGGGCTCACCCAGACCTACCAGCCCGGCGTGTTCGACGGCACTATCGAGTACTTCCGCGCCGCGAACGACGACCGTCGCACCCACGACGTGATCGCGGCGTGGCGGCCCTACGCCGCCACGGTCGTCGACCACCCGATTCCGACGGTGCACGAGCTGATGACCCAGCCCGAGGCGCTGGTGGAAATCGGCCCGGTGCTGGACAAATTGCTGCGAGCGGGTGACGGTGGACGCTGAATCGCGGGTCGGGCGTCCCGGCCGGATCCGTGCGGCCGGATCTGGGCGGGCGTATATGATCCGCTCGGCCCTCTGTCATCCCGATACGAAGTGAAGGTGTGAAATTGATACGTCGACAGACCCGGCGCCGTGGCTCCCGTGCCGTGGCGATCATCGCGGCGACCGCGGCCATCGCGGCAGTCATGTCCGGACTCGGCGCATCATCGGCGACAGCCGCTGACCCGATCATCGATTCCAAAGCGCTGTTGGCCAATCCGGTAGCGCCCGACGGTTCCAAGATCACCAAGGCCGAGATCAAGGATTCGCGCAGTATCCGGCTCTACGTGTATTCGGCGGCCATGGACGAGACCTTCCCGGTCGACGTGCAGCGCCCCGCCGACGCTTCGGTGCCGCGTCCGGCCCTGTACCTGCTCAACGGCGCGGGCGGCGGCGAGGATTCGGCGTCGTGGAACGCCAAGACCGACGCGCTCGAGTTCCTGCGCGACAAGAACGTCAACGTGATCCAGCCGATCGGCGGCAAGTGGAGCTACTACACCGACTGGATCGCCGACGATCCGACGCTGGGCCGCAACAAGTGGAAGACCTTCTTCACCGAGGAGCTGCCGCCGCTGGTCGACGGCGCGCTCGGCACCAACGGGGTGAACGGTATCGCGGGTCTGTCGACCTCGGGCACCACGGTGCTGGCGCTGCCGATCGCCAAGCCCGGCCTGTACAAGGCCGCCGCCGCCTACAGCGGCTGCGCCCAGACCAGTGATCCGGTCGGCTCGGAATTCGTGCGGCTGACCGTCGAGACCTGGGGCGGTGGCGACACCTTGAACATGTGGGGCCCCGAGGGCTCGGAGGAGTGGAAGAAGAACGACCCGTACCTGAACGCGGAAGGTCTGCGCGGAGTGGAACTCTACGTCTCCACCGGCACCGGCCTGCCCGGCCAGTACGACACCCTCGACGGCCCCTACGCGCTGCCCGGCGCGTACGGCCTGGCCAACCAGGTGCTCATCGGCGGTGTGATCGAGGCCGGAACCAACTACTGCACCCACAACCTGCAAACCAAGCTGGACCAGCTCGGTATCCCGGCGACGTTCAACTTCCGTCCCAACGGCACGCACTCGTGGGGCTACTGGCAGGACGACCTGCACCAGTCGTGGCCGACGCTGGCCCGCGGCATGGGGATCTGACCCCGACGAAACCCGCTACGCCCCGGTCGCCTCTCGAGGTCGACCGGGGCGTTCGTCGTCCGGGGGCGGCGATAAGTTCGGGTCACCGTAAAATTCTCTTCGTGAGCACAACACTGGGGGAGCGGACCCGGCCTGCCACGCGCCGCGCCGGAGCGTTCCTCGCGCTGCTCGGGCCCGCGTTCGTCGCGGCGATCGCCTACGTCGACCCCGGGAACGTGGCGTCCAATATCAGCGCGGGCGCGCAATTCGGCTACCTGCTGGTGTGGGTCATCGTGATGGCGAACGCCATGGCCGGACTCGTGCAGTTCCTCTCCGCCAAACTCGGACTCGTCACCGGCATGTCGCTGCCGGAGGCGGTGCGTGAGCGGGCGAGCCGACCGGTGCGCTTGGCGTACTGGGGTCAGGCCGAAACCGTCGCGATGGCGACCGACCTGGCCGAGGTCGTCGGCGGGGCCATCGCCCTGCACCTGTTGTTCGGGTTACCGCTCGTGGTCGGCGGACTGATCACCGGCGTGGTGTCGATGGGGTTGCTGCTCGTGCAGGACAGGCGCGGCCAACGACCCTTCGAACGGGTCATCATCGGCATGCTCGCGGTGATCGCGGTGGGATTCCTGGCGAGCGTGGTGATATCGCCGCCTTCCGCGTCGGAGGCCGTCGCCGGGTTGGTCCCGCGTTTCGACGGCGCGGAGAGCGTGCTGCTCGCGGCGGCCATGATCGGCGCGACGGTGATGCCGCACGCGGTGTACCTGCATTCCGGGCTGGCCAGGGACCGGCACGGCCATCCCGCGCCGGGCCCCGGCCGGGTCCGGCTGTTGCGCGCGACCCGCGTCGATGTCGGGCTCGCCATGGTGCTGGCCGGCACCGTCAACCTGGCCATGCTGCTGATGGCCGCGAACACCCTGCGCGGGCGCGAGAACGTCGACACCCTGGAAGGGGCGCACGCCGCGGTCCGCGAGGCGCTCGGCCCTGTCGCCGGCCTGTTGCTCGCGATCGGTCTGCTGGCCTCCGGGCTGGCGTCCACCTCGGTCGGCGCCTACGCCGGGGCGATGATCATGCAGGGTCTGCTGCGGCGCAAGGTCGCGTTGCTGTTGCGTCGCCTGATCACGCTGATCCCGGCCATCGCCGTGCTGGCGGCGGGAATCGACCCGACGCGCGCGCTGATCATCTCCCAGGTCGTGCTCTCCTTCGGCATCCCGTTCGCCCTGATCCCCCTGGTGCGACTCACCGCCGACCGCACGCTGATGGGCGCGGACGTGAACCACCGCGTCACCAGCGCGCTGGCATGGCTTGTCGCGGTGATCATCTCGCTGCTCAACATCGCGTTGATCTACCTGACCGTCACGGGCTGAACCCGCTCGCGACCGGAGCGGCGTAGGACAGCCTTTTTTCGCCGGTGCGAATCATGTTCTCCGGCAATTGGATACTGGTCGGTAACTGGCATGTCGAGCCCGGGCCGCCGGAGGAATCGGTGGCTGCCGGGCGTTTGCGGTGCACGGCGAACGGGGGTACGTTCGCATGCACATTCGATCGTCGTGCGGGGTGCGTTACCGATTGACCTGTCGCGCACGGTCGTTCGACGACCCCGGTCCGACCCGACGACGTGTGGTGCGGTGGTCCTGCGAAAGGACAAAAATCGATATGGCACAACGCTCTCCGGTCGTCCTCATCACCGGTGCGGCATCCGGGATAGGCTCGGCGACCGCGAATCTGCTCTCCGCCAACGGTTTCGTCGTGGAAGGCGCGGATATCGCCGTGTCCGCCGCGACGCCATGGCAGGTGTCGACGGTCGACGTCCGCGACGATATCGCGGTACGCGCGTGGGTCGAGGCCGTCCGGGCGCGCCACGGGCGCATCGACGCGGTCCTGACCTTCGCGGGTTACGGCCTCGTCGGTGCGCTGGAGGAGACCTCCGACGAAGAGGCGGTCGCCCTGCTCGATGTCAACCTGCTCGGCACCGCCCGGGTCGTCCGCGCCGCGCTGCCCGCGCTGCGGCGCAGTTCGGGCCGGGTGGTACTGGTCAGTTCGGGTTCGGCGAGTACCGCACAGCCTTTCGGCGGCTGGTACGCGGCCGGTAAGGCTGCGATCGAGAAACTCGGCGAGACCCTGCGGCTCGAGGCCGAGCAGTCCGGAGTCGCGGTGTCCGTACTCGTGCCGGGCTGGACCAGTACCGGCGTGCTCGATCGGGCCCGAACCGCACGTTCGGAACTGGCCCGCTACGGCGCGGCCCGCGCGCACAACGCCGCATTGATGGCGAAATATTGCGAGGAGGGCCAGGAACCGGAAGCCGTGGCCGCGGCGGCGCTGCGAATCCTCACCGCTGAGCACCCGCGCGCGACCTACCGCGTCGGCTCGGATGTGCGTACCTCCCACGTCGTGCGCCGAATACTGCCCGCCGCGCTGTACGCGCGCCTGGTGCGGGGGTACTGGGGAATCGGTGCCACCCCGGTAACCACCGGTGTGCCGCTGTCGGAACTGGTCGATCCGGTCAGCCGCGAAGCGCTCGTCGCCTCGGACGACGGTTCACTTGTCGCTCCCGACGGACGGGTCGCGCTGCGAGTGGTCGACAAGGATCTGCGCCTGTATCGCGACGCCGCCGCGCCGGAACACCAGGAGCGCGAAATCGACAGCGACAAGGTCCGTTTCGCGTACCGCATCTATTCCAAGGCGTATCCGCTGATCGCGACCCTGGTCTTCTGGTTCGTCTGGAACGGTGACCTGCGCACGCTCGGTCGCTTCTACGGCGCGCGGTTGCGCGACGCCGCCGAACGGGAGACGACCTTCGTCGACGTCGGCGTCGGCGACGGCACCCTGACGGGGTTCGCGGTCAAGACCGCCGGGGTGCGCGCGCTGCCGCCGCTGCTGTTCGTCGATCTGTCTCCGGACATGTTGGTCAAGACCGCCAAGCGATTCCGCACCGCGGACAGCGTCTCGCTCGTCCAGGATGTGATGACACTCGGCCTGCGCGAGGGTTCGGTGCGGGCGCTCGGTTGTTACGGCGCCCTGCACGTCTTCCCGAAACCCGAAGCGGCGCTGCGGCATCTGTCAGGTCTGCTGGCAGAGGACGGCGAGTTGTCGCTGTCGATCCTGACCAGTCCCGGCGTCGCGTGGAAGGATCGGGTCATCGCGTGGTTCGTCCGCACCAACACCATCACCTCGAATTTCACCCAGGACGAGGTGCGGCAACTGCTGGTGGCGGCGGGACTCGACACCGTGGAGGAGATCCACAACGGCCATCAGTTGCTGATTCGCGCCCGGCGTGCGGCCTGAACCGGAGTCCTAGACCCAGTTCTCGGCCCAGTACTTCCAGATCAGCGGGGCGTAACCGGCCAGCGGCGGCACCTTGATATCGGTGTCGGCCAATGCCGCGGTGGTGCGTCGGCAGTCGAACCAGCAGGTGAACTCGCTGTGCGCCAGCACGTCCTGCGGGACGCCGACGCGGGGGAGCACCCAGTGCGCACCGGGTACGCGCAGCACCATCTCGAGGGTGCGTTTGGGCATCACCTCGACCAGATGCGGCGAACCGGCCTCGTCGGCGAACAGGTTCAGTGCCTCGGCGGCGCTCTGCCTGCGAGGATCGACCAGGTGGTAGGTGGTCGAGTTCGGCCCGTCCTTGTGCGCCAGGTACGCCAGCGCGCGAGCGACGAAATCGACGGGCACCATATTGGTCTCGCCGAGTTTCGGAACCAGCACCGGCAGGATGCGCGGCAATTGCGCGGCCATGCGCAGCAGGCGGAAGAAGTAGTAGGGCCCGTCGATCCGGTCGATCTCGCCGGTCCTGGAATGGCCGATCACGATCGAGGGCCGGTAGATACGCCAGTCGAGTCCGGATTCGCGCACGATCCGTTCGGCCTCGAATTTGGTGCGCTGGTTCGGGGTGGCGAGCACCTGGCCCTGATCGAACATGTCCTCGGTGAACAGGCCCTGGAACATGCCCGCCACCTCGATGGTCGAGACGTGGTGCAGAAGTCCAGCCCGCAGGTCGGCGGCGACGTCGACGACATGTCTTGTCCCGCCGCCGCGCTGGGTCAGGTCGTAACCGGCCGCGAGGTGGAAGACATGATCGATGGTGCCCCGGTGCTCGTCGAGCCAGGCCGGGTCGATGCCGAGACCCGGCGCGCCGAGATCGCCGTGGACCGGCCGGATCCGGTCACCCCCCGCCCATTCCCGCGCACAGCAGGTGAACCGGTCCGCCGAATCGAGGCCGGGGCGGACCAGGACGTGGATATCACCGTCGTGATTGCGCAACTGCGGAACGAGGAACCGACCGATGAACCCAGTTGCTCCGGTAACCAGGTATGCCATAGCCGATCAACATAGTCGGCGCGGATCCGCGAAGTGTGGCGGGTGCCACATTCGCCGACGGTGTCGCTCAGTCGGAGAAGACCGGCGCGCGCTTGGTCAGCATCGCCGTCGCGCCCTCGATGAAGTCGGGCGATTCCAGCAATTCGGACTGTCCGGCCTTCTCCGCCGCGAGCGCGGCGTCGAGTGCGGGCAACGTGGCGGCGTTCAGCGCGGCTTTGGTCAGTTCCAGTGCGCGACGCGGCCCCGCGGCCAGTTTGGCCGCGGCGGCCTCGACCTTCGCGTCGAGTTCCGCGCCCGCGAAGACGCCGGTGAACAGGCCCGCCTCTTTCGCGGCGAGTGCGGGCAGTCGTTCACCGAGCAGGGCCATCTCGGCGGCGAGCGGACGCCCGGCCGCCGCGGCGACCATGGCCGCCGCGCCGCCGTCGGGCATCAGGCCGATATTGATGAAGGCGAGCAGCAGATAGGAATCGACGTCCGCGTAGACGAGGTCGGCGGCCAGCGCCACCCCGACGCCGACGCCCGCCGCCGAGCCCTTGATCCGCGCGATGACCGGGACCGGGCAGTCGACGATCGATTTCACGAGCCGATTGGCGGTGTCCATCACCATCTCCGAGGTGATGCCACGCTGGGCGTTCGCGGCGGCGGCGGACAGATCGGCGCCGGTGCAGAAATCCTCGCCGGCTCCGGTCAGCACGATCACCCGGACCGAGCGGTCGTCGGCGGCCGCGAGGAAGGTGTCGCCGAGCGCGACCATCGTGTCGTAGTCGACGGCGTTCTTGCGCTTGGGATTGGTGATGGTGACCCGCAGGATCTTGCCGTCCTCGACCGCGGAGAAGGAGGTCGCCGGGGCGGAATCGATCGTACTCATCTGGTGCTCCTGGTCTGCCGTTCGGCGGGCATCGCAACACGAATAGTGGTTAACTTTGCGAATTGTGGTTAACTTAGGTTGAGTTGTCCGGCGCTGTCAACAAGCAGTGGCGTCCCAGAACGGAGTGGTGCATGGTCGCGGATCGCAGCGAGGTCGGTCTCGCTTCCGCGCGGCGTGACACAGGCGGTAAAAGCACGGATTCCGGCACCGGTGCCGCCGGGGTCGACACTCCCAAATCGGTGCGCCGACGCCCCAAGGACCGCAAGGTGCAGATCATCCGGGCGGCCGCTCGCGCCTTCAGCGAGCGTGGCTACTACCCGGTCGGCGTCGACGAGATCGCCGCCGAGGTCGGCATTTCCGGACCTGCGCTCTACCGGCATTTCGCCAACAAATACGCACTGCTGGTCGCGGCCGCCGAAGAGGGCGCCCGCCACCTGCTCGAGGTGGCCCAGGCCGCCGACGATCCCCGGCTCGAACCCGCCGCCAGGCTCGACGCGGTGCTGGAGGCGATCAGCGAGCACACCATCGACATTCGCCGCGAGGCCGGGCTCTACCGCTGGGAACGGCGCTACCTGGAACGCGAGGATCGGGTCCGGATCCGCAAGATCTACGACGATCTCAACGCCACCGTCGCCGCCCCCATCGCGCAATTGCGCCCCGGCGCGCCGCCGGAGGACATCGCCCTGCTCGCCGCCGCCGTCCTCAGCGCCGTCGCCAGCATCGCCGCGCATCGGACCGCGCTGTCGGGCGCGCGTCTGCTGCCGCTGCTGCACGATATGTGCTGGGCGCTGGTGCGCGCCGACCTTCCACCCGCGCCGCCGTCACCCGCGCCCGGACCCGCGACCAAGGGCCTGCCGGTGACATCGAAACGCGAACAGCTGCTCACCGAGGCGATCAGGATCTTCGGCAGGCAGGGCTACCACGAGGCCAGTATCGAGGAGATCGGCGCGGCCGTCGGCATCAACGCCTCCAGCGTGTACCGCTACTTCACCAGCAAATCCGATCTGCTCGCCGCGGCGTTCTACCGCACCGGCGATCGGGTCGCGATGGCGATCACCGAGGCACTGGCCGAGGCGACGAGTCGGCCCGGCGCGGCCTGCGGCATCGCCGAACGCTACGCCAGGCTGACCTTCGCGACACCCGAGATCATGCCGGTCTACTACGCCGAGTTCAGCAATCTGCCGCAGGCCGAACAGCACAAGTTGCGTGCCATTCAGCGCCAGAACGTGCTGGAGTGGGCCAATCTGCTCGACGGCGACCCGATCGAGGCGCGGTTCCGCGTCCACGCCGCGATCGGTCAGGTCATCGACGTCGGCCGGGCCGTTCGCTTCGATTCCCGGCCCGAGCAACTCGCCCGCGTCATCACCCTGATGGGTGCGGTACTGCTGGGCGGCGAGTCCGGCCGGGACGACTGAACCGGACTCCCGCCCACCCGTCAACGCGCGTGGCGTAGTCGGAACATGGTCTTTGCCGCGCGCAGATGACGCGAATGCCGGTCGAATGTCGACAGGTCAACCGCGGCACGGTACTTCTTGCGCGCCACCGCCAGCGTCCGGCTGAATTCGCGCAGTCCGTGTTCGCCGTGGCTGTGTCCCTGCCCGTATTCGCCCACCCCGCCGAACGGCAGCGCGGGAATACCCGCGTAGGCGGTCGAGGAATTGATCGTCACCACACCGACGCGCAACTGTTCGGCGAACGCGTCGACACTGCGCACGTCACGGGTGAACACCGACACCGCGACCCCGTTGCCCGACGCGTTGATGCGCTGAGCCGCCTCGTCCATCGTCGAGACCCGATTCACGATCAGCACCGGCCCGATCGCCTCCCCGGTGACCGCGAGACTCTCCTCGGGAACCTCGGCGAGCACGATCGGCGATATATACGGTTCGCGTATCGAATCGAGGCCGCCGACCACCGCCCGGCCACCGCGCGCGAGGGCGTCGCGCACCTGTTTTCGGATCACGCCGACCTGGGATTCCATGATCATCGGACCGTAGGACGCCTTGCGGTCCGCGCCGGGACGCAACCTCTTCGCGTGACCGGCGACCAGTTCCAGGAAATTGTCGAACACCGAATCGGCGACGTAGGCGCACTGGATTCCGGTGGGGTTCTGGCCCGCGTTGGCCATCGCCCCGAAAACCGCCGCCTCCGCGGCATCGTCGAGTCTGGCGTCGACGTGCACCACCATCGAGCCCTTGCCGTTGTGTTCGACCACCACCGGCGTCATGCTCTGCGCGCACAGCGAGATCACCTCGCGCGCACCGGAATCCGAACCCGCGTAGGCGATCTTGTCCACCTTGGCCCGACACAGCGCTGCGCCGGTGCTCCTGTCACCGGTGACCACCTGGAGCACAGGCTGGCTCGGCGCCAGTTCGGTCCAGCTCTCGGCGAGCCACACTCCGACGCCGGTGGTCAGCTCATGTGGCTTGAACACCACGGCATTTCCGGCTGCCATCGCGTAGGCGATCGAGCCCATCGCGGTGAAGACCGGGTTGTTCCACGGCCCGAGCACCCCGACGACGCCGAGCGGCAGATAGCCGACCGAGGCCTTCTGGTTGCGCGTGAGCCAGGTCGAGCCGAGACTGCGGCGGCGCAGCGCGCGGGCCGCGTTGCGTGCGGCCCAATCCAGATTCTCGACCGCGAGCATCACCTCGATTACCGCGTCCGCCTCCGGTTTTCCGGTCTCCTCACACAGCAGCTCCACCAATTCGGTTGCCCGCCTTGCGATACTGCGCTTCCAATCGAGTAGCCAGCGCTTGCGCGCCACGAAACCTAAATCTGCCCACCATCTTTCGGCGGCTCGTGCGGCGCGAACCGTGCGGTTCAATTCGCTCGCGCCCATTATCGCGTACGTCCCGACCGTCTCACCGGTGCGTGGATCGTAGGACGTCAGCACATTCGTTCGGCCCGATCCACCGGGATACACCACCACTTGTGGCTGCGCGGACTCGGCCATGGTCACCTCTTCGCAGTCATCCCCGCCCTGGTACCCACTCGGTGTACAGCGACCCCGCCGACGAGTGAGCACATTGGTTCCCCTGCGTGAAGACTATGGCGCGTCGACGCGCGCCGACAAGGCGTAGTCGCTGCCCTTGCGCTGCCCATGACCGGCGCTACCAGCGGCGATTCGGCGGCGGCCCGCGCGCCCTCGCAAAATGTGAGTAAAGACACAGTTAGGTTCCGCGTAGACGGGATACCGGCGCAGGAACGGTCGGGCCACCTCCGCCCGGTAACATCACGCCGAGCGGTCCGATCACCCTCCGGAGGGCGCACAGCCGTGTGCACCGGTGACCCGGTCGCCGCCCCCGGCCGATAGTGGAGAGTTGATGCCGAGTTCGAACCAAGCAGATTCGCCCGCGAGTGAACCAGCGGTCATCGTGGAGGACGTCCGAAAATCCTTCGGCGACGTCCACGCGCTGCAGGGCATCAGTTTCACCGCGGCGAAGGCCAATGTGCTCGGCATCCTCGGACCCAACGGCGCGGGTAAGACCACGACGGTGAAGATCCTGTCGACGCTGCTGCGCCCGGATTCCGGAAACGCGGTCGTCGCGGGCCACGACGTGCGCAAGGATCCCTCCAGCGTGCGCCGCTCGATCATGATGACCGGGCAGTACGCCGCGCTGGACGAGAATCTGTCCGGCCGGGAGAACCTGGAACTCTTCGGCAGGCTGATGGGTCTGCGCAAGACCGTCGCCCGCCGCCGCGCCGACGATCTGCTCGAACAGTTCGACCTGGTCAGCGCCGGTCGCCGTGCGGTGCGCAACTACTCGGGCGGTATGCGCCGCCGGGTCGACATCGCCTGCGGTCTCGTGGTCCGCCCCGAGGTGGTGTTCCTCGACGAGCCGACCACCGGCCTGGATCCGCGCAGCCGCCAGGGCGTGTGGGATCTGGTGCAGATCCTCAAGAGTCAGGGCATCACCGTACTGCTGACCACGCAGTACCTCGAGGAAGCCGACGTGCTCAGCGATCGGATCATCGTCATCGACAAGGGCACGGTGATCGCCGAGGGCACCGCCGACGAGCTCAAGGAGCGCACCGGCGGCAGCTACTGCGAGGTGGTCCCGCTCGATCCCACCCAGATGCGCAAGGTCGCCGACGCGCTCGGCGATCTCGTGCCCGCCGCGGTGCTCGCCGAACTCGAGGGCGTCGACCGCCTCTCCATTCCGGCCCCCGAGGGCGCGGCCACCCTGGCCGAGGCGCTGCGCAGGCTGGATTCGGCCGGCGTCGACCTGGCCGATATCGGGTTGCGCAGGCCGTCGCTGGACGACGTGTTCCTGTCGATCACCGGACATTCGGGCAGCCACGCATGACGGCGGCCACCGGCGAGAGAGCCGAGCACCGCACCGACCCGGCCGTGCTCTTCGCCGAACTTCCCACGGCGGACCCGTCCTCCTTCGCGCAGTGGCGGGCGCTGGCCGGTCGTGTCGTGTGGACGATGGCGACCAAGGGCGAACTGATCGTCGCGTTCGTCACCCCGCTGGTCTTCACCCTCGGCTTCTACCTGCCGCTGCGCTACGTCATGAAATTCCAGGGCATCGACTACGCGCAGTTCGTCATGCCGGTCATCGTGCTCCAGACCATGGCCTTCACCATGATGTCGAACGCGCAGCTCTCGGCGTTCGAAGCGCTCACCGGGCTGAGTACCCGCTTGCAGACCATGCCCATCGGCACCCTGGTGCCGCTGACGGCACGTATCAGCGCCGGTCTGATCCGCTCGGTCGTCTCGCTGACCGGCGCGCTGCTGTTCGGCCACATGATCGGGTTCCGATTCGAGGCGGGACTCGGGCAGGCCGTGCTGTTCTGCGCGTTCTCGCTCGCGGTCGGCACGGTGCTGGCGATCGGCGCCGACGGACTCGGCAGTGTGACCAAGAGCCCGGAATCGCTCAGTCAGGCACTCACCCTGCCGACGATCATCTTCGGCATGCTGTCGTGCGGGTTCGTCCCCGAGAGCAGTTTCCCCGAGTGGATACGGCCGTTCGCGCGCAATCAACCGATCTCCCAGTTCTCCTTCGCGATGCGCGACATGGCCGCCGACGGCGTGACCTGGCAGGTGCTGTGGGTTCCGCTGGTGTGGTTGGGCGGGCTGGCGATCGTGTTCATCCCGTTCGCGGTCTGGGCGAGTGTGAGGCGATCATGAGTTCGGTGGAGACGACCATGCGACCGGAAGCGTCCGATGTGACATCCGACCCCGATTCGCCCGGCACGCCGCGGTGGACCCCGCTGCCGACGGTCACGCACGCGAAATCCGAGGGCGCGCTCACCACTTGGGCCTCGCACAGCCTCATCCAGAGCAAACGACTGCTCTACGGCTGGGCCCGCGACCCCGCGACCACCATTCAGACGATCCTCTACCCGGCCGTCACCCTGCTGATGTTCCACGTGGTGCTCGGTAATTCGATCAGCGACGCCACCGGCAAACCGGCCGTCTACGGTCAGGTGCCGATGATCACGCTGGTCGCGGCGATGGCGGGCGCGGTGGTCAGCGCGCTGGGATTCAAGGTCGAGAAGGCCACCGGACTGCTCGGCCGTTTCTGGACCATGCCCGTGCACCGGGCGGCGGGCCTGACCGGTCGACTGCTCGCCGAAGCCGTCCGCGTGCTCGTGACCACGCTGATCGTGATCGCCGTCGGTTTCGCGATCGGCTTCCGATTCGACCAGGGACCGATCGCCGCCCTGGCCATGATCGGCATCCCGGTCCTGTTCGGCGTCGGTTTCGCGGTCCTGGTCACCGCACTGGCGACCATCACCGAGGGCGTGATGCTGGTCAGCCTGGTCAGCATCTTCAACACCCTGCTGATGTTCTTCAACACCGGTTTCGTCCCGGTCAACGCCTACCCGGTCTGGTTGCAGGACGTGGTCGAGAACCAGCCGATGAGCTGCGCCATCGACGCCATGCGCGGCCTGTCCTACGGCGGCCCCGTCGCCGAACCCCTCATGAAGACCGTCGCGTGGACCGTCGGCATCCTCCTCGTCTTCGGCTGGCCCGCGATCCGCGGCTACCAGCGCGCGGCCGAAACCGGAGCCTGAGTTCACGAACTCCGCGGGTCCGGCGCGCGGGAAGCCCCGGACCCGATGCCAGTGTTCCGGCGGCGATGACCAGCTGTGATCCGTATGCTGATGGCACGAAGCAGAGGGAGGTGTTCGCAGTGACCGCCGCTACCGCGCATGACTCGCAGAGGGATCCGGCAGACGTATTGCTGGAGGGGTTTCATGCACTGGAAACTCCCGAAGGGTTCCGGGCCGAGTTGATCGAGGGGGAGATCATCGTGACACCACCACCGACGGGAAGCCACGAGGAGAATATTTCCACGTTGATCTCTCAGGTCTTCGGACAGTCCGCTGTGAAAGTGACGTTCTCCGCCAACAAGGGACTGGTGATGGAGCGGGGTGGACTGTGCCCGAAGAACCATGTGATCCCCGATGGTGTATTCGTTCCGGCCGGTAGTTTGAAAGACGCGCCCCCATGGATGTCGGTCGACAACGTGATGATGGTGTTGGAGGTCACCAGTTCGAAGCCCGATCGGGATCGGACGACCAAGCGGTTCTGCTATGCACGTGCGGGGGTGCCGTTGTACCTGCTTCTCGACCGAGGCAAGCAGGCGACCACGCTTCTCAGCGAGCCAGGGGGCGGACCTGACCTCATCGACTATCGGCAGGAGATCCGCGTTCCTTTCGGTAAGCCGCTGGAGCTGCCATCGCCCTTCTCGTTCACCCTGGATACGACCGACTTCGTGTAGGTCGGGTCCGGTCCGATGACCGGGGTTTCAGTCGGTGGGGTGCGGTAATCGCTCCGTGACGGCGGGGAAGTCGTAGTCCGACCAGCGGTCGCGGTTGGTCCAGCCGACCAGGTCGTAGCGCCAGCGGAAGGGCCAGGTGTGGGCGACGGTGTTGAACAGCACCGCGCCGAGGGCGGCGTAGTCGTCGTGGGCCGACAGCAGCGCCCGCTGTCCGCGTTCGGATTCGGTGAAGAACGCCTCGAACATGGCGATCGACTGGTCGGTGGTGAGCCGACCGAGGCCGTACAGGCCGCGTGTCCGCATCCAGTAGACCAGGCGGGCCTGCCACGGCCACAGGGCCCCGATCGGATCGCGGCCCTCCCGCAGCGCGTCGACGGCGGTGTCGACCAGGGCCAGTGAGTCGGCGACGCTGTAGCCGGTGCAGGGGTGCATCATCCCGCCCCTGGAACCGAACGGGATCGCCCGCCCGGCCCCACGGCGCGGTGGCGGCTGATCGAGCGGATAGTGCGCGGCTTCGCTCGGCTCGTCGCCGTTGAGCCGGATACCGTGCGCGGCAAGACGTTCGAGCGTGCGTCTGCGCAGTTCGCGCTGCGGCATACCGCCGCGAAGTCCGAGGCTGGTCTCCTCGAAGATGACGGTCCCGTCGCCGAGCGGAACCGCGTAGAGGAACGACGGCGGCTCCTCGGGGCCCGCACCGTTCTCCGGTCGCCAATCCAGCAGCAGGCCTTCGTCATCGGCGACCATGGGGGCGGCGGTGTCGGCGTCGACGAAGATGCCGTGCGCGCTCGCCGCTCGCCGCTGTCCGAGGGGCGGGAGTCCGCGGGTGTCGAAAACCGTTGCCGCCCTGAGTTTCATGCCGTCCGCGAGTTCGACCTCGTGCGCGCCGACCTCGGTGGCGCGGGCGGCGAACACGGTCGCGTCGTCCAGTGGCAGGGCGGCGTGCAGACCGGGTTTGGACAGCACGCAGTAGGGCCGCTCGATCCGGTGCTCGGTCGTGGTCCAGACCGTCGGGGCGGGGATGCGGACCGCGATCGCCTCGGCGGGCAGCCAGCGGGGCAATTCGTCGACCCAGCAGGAGAAAGTGGGCGGCCAGAGCCGATCCGGGCGCGGATCGACGGCCGCCACGCGGAATCCGGCCAGCATCGCGCGATGGGCCAGCGCGCGCCCGGTCGGACCGAGTCCGACCACGGCGATATCGAAATCGCTGACTGCGCTGTCGCTCATAGAAGTATTCAATGCCGTCGGGATCGGCCGGTGCAACTACCCGTGGCGAACCACACTGCGTGTCGGATTCGCCTGCCCGACGGCCTCCTGGCACCTACTTCGGCGTGACCCACGTCGTGATCTCCGCGTGCACGACTTCGACCCCGTGCTTGTCGTAGATCGCGACCGGCACCGTCAGTTCGGTCCCCTCGGTGATCAGCGAGAAGTCGGGGACCTCGGCCAACCGCGCCACCGCGCGCAGCCCGGTTTCGGCCTTGGCCAGGTACCGCACGTTCATGGCCTTGGGGATCCAACGGTGCGAGGACGGCACCGTCGCCTCGCTGAGCATGCCCATCGCGACCTCGGCGAGATTGCACGCGGCGATCGCGTGATAGGTGCCGAGATGATTGTGGATGCCGAACCATTTCGGTGAGGTGACCTCGCACAATCCCGGTTCCAGCCGCACCACGTTCGGCAGCACCGTGCCGAAATACGGCACCCTCGCCACCATGCCCAGCGAGAACAGCGCGTGCCCCAGGCGGTTGTCCGGCAGCTTCTTCCAGCCGCGGTAGGTCGCGGTCTCTTTCGTCATGCCCGCATCTTACTCAAAAGTAAGTTCTGCCCGGTCGAAGTATCGGCATACTTGACGAATCGGCCTTCGAGCTGCGCTTCTTCGGAAGCACGCGCCGGTGGTGGGGGCGGATTTGAAGTGTCCAGGGGCATCGGGCATACTGTTCGGGTTGCCCTGCACCGGGCCGCGTCTGTTCCCGAAGTCGGAATCGAATGCGGTCGGGCGAGGCGAGCAGTACCCAATCGTGTATCCCGCTGGTTTATCAGCGCGGGTACGTCCGGGACGAACGTTCCAGGCCTGAGATGAAGTTTCTGTCCGGGCAGAGGAATGAGCGGAAAGGCGACACGCCCGACCGCGTGGACCGGAGAACCATGACAGATGAACAGCGGCGAAGATCGGGCGGTGTCCGGTCGTAGGTCTCTTCTGAGGCGTCTTTCGTGTGTTCGGACTGTGCAAATGAGGGTGGTTCGGGAGCGCAGCTTCCGGATCACGAACGAAAGCGGAGAAAAGGACACTTAGCGTGGCGGGACAAAAGATCCGCATCAGGCTCAAGGCCTACGACCACGAGGCGATCGACGCGTCCGCGCGCAAGATCGTCGAGACGGTGACCCGTACCGGGGCACGTGTCGTCGGCCCGGTGCCGTTGCCCACCGAGAAGAACGTGTACTGCGTCATCCGTTCGCCGCACAAGTACAAGGACTCGCGCGAGCACTTCGAGATGCGTACGCACAAGCGGCTTATCGACATCCTCGACCCGACGCCGAAGACGGTCGACGCGCTGATGCGCATCGACCTGCCGGCCAGCGTCGACGTCAACATTCAGTGACGGGGACTCGAGATATGACTGACAACAAGAACCGGCCCGCAGCCGGCATCCTGGGCACCAAGCTCGGCATGACCCAGGTCTTCGACGACAAGAATCGGGTCGTTCCGGTCACCGTCATCAAGGCGGGCCCGAACGTCGTGACCCAGATTCGCACCGTGGAGCGCGACGGCTACAGCGCCGTGCAGATCGCTTTCGGCGCCATCGACCCGCGCAAGGTGAACAAGCCGACTTCCGGCCAGTTCGCCAAGGCCGGTGTCACCCCGCGCCGCCACGTCGCCGAGATCCGCGTCGCCGACACCGCCAACTTCGAGATCGGCCAGGAACTCTCGGCCGATGTCTTCGAAGAGGGCGCGTACGTCGACGTCACCGGCACCAGCAAGGGCAAGGGCTTCGCCGGCACCATGAAGCGTCACGGCTTCGCCGGTCAGGGCGCCTCGCACGGTGCGCAGGCCGTGCACCGTCGCCCCGGTTCCATCGGTGGTTGCGCCACCCCCGGCCGCGTGTTCAAGGGCATGCGCATGTCGGGTCGGATGGGTAACGACCGCGTCACCACCCAGAACCTGTCGGTTCACAAGGTGGACGCCGAGAACGGCCTGCTGCTGATCAAGGGAGCGATCCCGGGTCGCAGGAACAGCGTCGTGATCGTCAAGAGCGCCGTGAAGGGTGGTGCGCACGCATGACCGTCAATACCGAGAAGAAGGATTCCGCGGAGCAGTCCGTGAATCTGACGCTGCCGGTGAAAGAGATCGGCGGCAAATCCAACGGAACCGTCGACCTCCCCGCGGAGATCTTCGACGTGACCGCCAATATCGCGCTGATGCACCAGGTCGTCGTGGCCCAGCTCGCCGCGGCTCGCCAGGGCACCCACTCCACGAAGACTCGTGGCGAGGTCCGTGGTGGCGGCAAGAAGCCGTACCGGCAGAAGGGCACCGGCCGCGCCCGTCAGGGCTCGACCCGCGCGCCGCAGTTCGCCGGTGGTGGCGTCGTCCACGGCCCGCAGCCGCGTGACTACAGCCAGCGGACCCCCAAGAAGATGAAGGCCGCCGCTCTGCGTGGCGCCCTGTCGGATCGGGCCCGCAACGAGCGTATCCACGTGATCACCGAACTGGTCGCGGGTCAGACCCCGTCGACCAAGACCGCCAAGACCTTCCTGGCCGAGCTCTCGGACCGCAAGAAGTTCCTGGTCGTCGTCGGCCGCGAGGACGTCGCCGCGTGGAAGAGCGTGGCGAACCTGGAAAACGTGCTGCCGATCGCACCGGACCAGCTCAACACCTACGACGTGCTCAACAGCGACGAAGTGGTGTTCAGCGTTGAGGCCTTGAACGCCTTCGTGCACGGCCCGGCCGAAGCCGCACAGGAGGAGAGCAAGTGACCACCATCGCCGACCCCCGCGACATCCTGCTGGCGCCGGTCATCTCGGAGAAGTCCTACGGACTCATCGAAGAAGGCACCTACACCTTCATCGTGCACCCGGACTCCAACAAGACGCAGATCAAGATCGCCGTCGAGAAGGTTTTCGGTGTGAAGGTGACCAGCGTCAACACCGCCAACCGTCAGGGCAAGCGCAAGCGGACCCGCTTCGGTTACGGCAAGCGCAAGGACACCAAGCGTGCGCTCGTGACCATCTCGGCCGACAGCAAGCCCATCGAGATCTTCGGAGGCCCGGTCGCGTAAGCGGACGGGAATCCAGAAAGCAGAGAAGAACTCATGGCAATTCGTAAGTACAAGCCGACTACGCCGGGTAGGCGCGGGGCGTCCGTCTCGGACTTCGCCGAGATCACCCGGTCCACCCCCGAGAAGTCGCTGCTGCGTCCGCTGACCAAGAGCGGTGGCCGTAACGCGCACGGTCGTATCACCACCCGGCACCGCGGTGGCGGCCACAAGCGTGCCTACCGTCTGATCGACTTCCGTCGACTGGACAAGGACGGCATCCCGGCCAAGGTCGCTCACATCGAGTACGACCCGAACCGCACCGCGAATATCGCACTCCTGCATTTTGTCGACGGCGAGAAGCGCTACATCATCGCGCCGAAGGGCATCAAGCAGGGCACCCCGATCGAGTCCGGCCCCACGGCCGACATCAAGCCGGGTAACAACCTGCCGCTGCGCAACATCCCGACGGGTACCACCATCCACGCGGTGGAGCTTCGTCCGGGCGGCGGCGCCAAGCTGGCCCGCTCGGCCGGTATGAGCATCCAGCTGCTCGGTAAGGAAGGCCCCTACGCCACGCTGCGTATGCCCTCCGGTGAAATCCGCCGCGTCGACGTGCGCTGCCGCGCCACCGTCGGCGAGGTCGGCAACGCCGAGCAGTCGAACATCAACTGGGGCAAAGCCGGCCGTATGCGCTGGAAGGGTCGCCGTCCCACGGTCCGTGGTGTCGTCATGAACCCGGTCGACCACCCGCACGGTGGTGGTGAGGGCAAGACCTCCGGTGGTCGCCACCCGGTCTCGCCGTGGGGTCAGCCGGAAGGCCGCACCCGCAAGCCCAACCGTCCGAGCGACAAGCTCATCGTCCGCCGTCGCAAGACCGGCAAGAAGCGCTGAAGGAGGAGGTAAGAAATGCCACGCAGCCTCAAGAAGGGCCCGTTCGTCGACGACCACCTCCAAGCGAAGGTGGACGTTCAGAACGACAAGGGCACCAAGCAGGTCATCAAGACCTGGTCCCGCCGCTCGACCATCACCCCGGATTTCATCGGTCACACCTTCGCCGTCCATGACGGTCGCAAGCACGTGCCGGTGTTCGTCTCCGAGAACATGGTCGGACACAAGCTGGGTGAGTTCGCGCCCACCCGGACGTTCAAGAGCCACGTCAAGGAAGATCGGAAGAGCAAGCGGCGATGACCACTGAGACTCAGAATCCGACTGCGCGCGCGACGGCCAAGCACGTTCGCGTGACCCCGATGAAGGCTCGCCGTGTCGTGGACCTGGTCCGCGGCAAGCGAGTCGAGGACGCACTGGCGATCCTGAAGTTCGCGCCCCAGGCAGCGAGCGAGCCGGTCGCCAAGGTCGTGGCCAGTGCCGCGGCGAACGCCGAGAACAACCTCGGCCTGAACCCGGCCACCCTGGTGATCTCGACGGCCTACGTCGACGAGGGCGCCACCATGAAGCGTTTCCAGCCGCGGGCCCAGGGCCGTGCGTTCCGGATCCGCAAGCGCACCAGCCACATCACCATCGAGGTCGAGAGCGTTCCCACCGCCGGTGGATCCACTCGTAACCGCCGGAAGGGAGGGGCAAAGTAAATGGGACAGAAAATCAACCCCCATGGCTTCCGCCTCGGTATCACCACCGACTGGAAGTCGCGTTGGTACGCGGACAAGCAGTACGCGGACTACGTGAAGGAAGACGTCGCCATTCGCAAGCTCCTCGCCACCGGCATGGAGCGGGCGGGTATCTCGAAGGTCGAGATCGAGCGCACCCGTGATCGCGTCCGTGTGGATATCCACACCGCGCGTCCGGGCATCGTGATCGGCCGTCGTGGCGCGGAAGCCGACCGCATCCGCGCCGAGCTGGAGAAGCTCACCAAGAAGCAGGTGCAGCTGAACATCCTCGAGGTCAAGAACCCCGAATCGGATGCGCAGCTCGTTGCCCAGGGTGTGGCCGAGCAGCTCTCCAACCGTGTGGCGTTCCGTCGCGCGATGCGTAAGGCCATTCAGTCGGCCATGCGTTCGCCGAACGTCAAGGGCATCCGCGTGCAGTGCTCGGGCCGCCTCGGTGGCGCCGAAATGTCGCGCTCGGAGTTCTACCGTGAGGGTCGCGTTCCGCTGCACACGCTGCGCGCGGATATCGACTACGGCCTCTACGAGGCCAAGACCACCTTCGGTCGCATCGGTGTGAAGGTCTGGATCTACAAGGGCGACATCGTCGGTGGCAAGCGTGAGCTGACCGCCGCGAGCGCTCCGGCAGGCGATCGTGATCGTCCGCGCCGCGAGCGTCCGAGCCGTCCGCGTCGGTCCGGGTCCGCCGGCACCACGGCGACCAGCACCGAGGCCGGACGCGCCGCCACCGCTGTGGCGGAGGCACCGGCAGAGACACAGGAGGGCTGAAGCAATGCTGATGCCTCGTAAGGTCAAGCACCGTAAGCAGCATCACCCCGGTCGTTCCGGCATGGCCAAGGGCGGCACCTCGGTGACGTTCGGCGAGTTCGGAATCCAGGCGCTGGAGCCGGCTTACGTGACCAACCGGCAGATCGAGTCGGCCCGTATCGCGATGACCCGCCACATCAAGCGTGGCGGCAAGATCTGGATCAACATCTACCCGGATCGCCCCCTCACCAAGAAGCCCGCCGAGACCCGCATGGGTTCCGGTAAGGGTTCGCCGGAGTGGTGGATCGCGAACGTCAAGCCCGGTCGCGTGATGTTCGAAATGTCGTACCCCAATGAGGAGACCGCTCGTGAGGCCCTGCGCCGCGCGATGCACAAGCTCCCCATGAAGTGCAGGATCGTGACCAGGGAGGAGCAGTTCTGATGGCTACCGAAACACCGGCCGCAGAGCTCCGCGAGCTCACCGAGGACGAACTCGTTTCCCGCCTGCGTGAGTCGAAGGAAGAGCTGTTCAACCTGCGCTTCCAGATGGCGACGGGTCAGCTGGACAACAACCGTCGGCTGCGCGTCGTTCGTCACGAGATCGCGCGCATCTACACGGTCATGCGCGAGCGCGAGCTCGGCCTGGCCACCGGACCCGCTGGCAAGGGAGATGCGGCATGAGCGAAAATGTGGAAGGGCAGCGCAACAGCCGCAAGGTTCGCAGCGGCTACGTTGTCTCGGACAAGATGAACAAGACGATCGTCGTCGAGCTGGAAGACCGTCACCGGCACCCGCTCTACGGCAAGATCATTCGCACCACCTCCAAGGTGAAGGCGCACGACGAGAACGAGGTGGCCGGTGTCGGCGACCGCGTTCAGCTGATGGAGACCCGTCCGCTGTCGGCCACCAAGCGCTGGCGTCTGGTCGAGGTCCTGGAGCGGGCCAAGTAAGTCCCCTCCACGGCTGATAGTCGAACACCGAAGGCCCGCTTCCACCCGGAAGCGGGCCTTCGGCATTTCCCAGGGTTTCGACGCGCGTATTCGAAGCGATTGTCGTCGGTCGCGTCCGCCGTCCGGCTCGGTATCGTCTGGACATGGCCTGGACGATGCGGCTCACGATCGAAGAACAGGCTGCGCTGACGCGGCATGCCGCCGTCGAGGGGCGTTCCTCACGCGAGATCGTTCGCGACGCGATCCGGCTCTACCTGATGCGGCACCGTCAGTAGGAGGAGCCGCTGCTCACAGATCCGAGACCTTCGATCTGGGTGGTCCTGTCACTGGGAGAGTTCGGTGAGGATGCGGGTCAGTTGGGTGG
>NZ_JAFMPL010000033.1:0-70183 GCF_019038455.1 Nocardia noduli | reverse complement strand
GTCTCGCGTCCGAGCGGTCGATACTCGCGCCTTCGGCGCATTGTCTCGACCGCTCGGACGCGAGACGGCCGCGAACGGGCGCTCGTCAGGCTCGCGCCGTGGGGGTGGGGTTGGTGGGGAATCTGGACTGATGGTGGTTACCGGCGAAGGGGTTCTGGGGGTCCCGTGGGGGTGCCGAACATTTGTTCAGCATGCCCGCGACCTCGTACTGCCGGGGGCGAAAGTACTCTGTGAAGCCACAGACACACCCGGACGCCTGCCGGGGAGATACGACGGGAGACGGATCGTGACGAGCATGTGGGGCGCGCCGTTGCGCTCGCGGTGGCGGGGGTCGCGTCGCCGGGATCCGCAGCAGGCGCGATTTCTGACGACGGCATCGCTGCGGTGGGTGCTCGCGAACCGCGCCTACACGCCGTGGTATCTGGTCCGCTATTACCGGCTGTTCAAGTTCAAGGCGGCCAATCCGCATATCGTGCTGCGCGGGATGGTGTTCCTCGGTAAGAACGTCGAGGTCCACTCGACGCCGGAACTGAGCCGGATGGAAATCGGGCGGTGGGTCCACATCGGGGACGGCAATGCCATCCGCTGCCACGAAGGGTCGCTGCGCATCGGCGACAAGGTCGTCTTCGGCAAGGACAATGTGGTCAACACCTACCTCGATATCGAGATCGGGGAATCGACCCTGGTCGCCGACTGGTGCTACATCTGCGATTTCGACCATCGGATGGACGATATCGGCACCCCCATCAAGGACCAGGGCATCGTGAAGGGTCCGGTGCGCATCGGACCCGATACCTGGATCGCCGCCAAGGTGACCGTGCTGCGCGATACCCGTGTCGGGCGCGGGTGCGTGCTCGGCGCGCACGCGGTGGTCAAGGGCGAGATCCCCGATTTCGGCATCGCGGTGGGCGCACCGGCCAGGGTGGTCAAGAACCGCAAAGCGGCCTGGGAAGCCGGGGCCGAGGAGCGCGCGAAATACGTTGCCGCGCTGGAGGATATCGAGCGCAAGAAGAACGGCGTCGCCCAGCAGGCCTGAGCGGGGCGCGCGGAGCGGACACGGCCGTGGCCGATCACGTCGGATTGTCGGCGGCATCGGCTACGGTCGCCGATATGAACAGGTACGCGGCCCTGCTGCGCGGGATCATGCCGAGTAACCCGAACATGCGCAACGACAAACTGCGCGGGGTGTTCGAAGGGCTCGGATTCGACAAGGTGGCGACACTGCTGTCCAGCGGCAATGTCGTCTTCCACTGCGACGAGACCGACGAGCCCGCCCTGGAGGACCGCATCCAGGAGGCGCTGAACCGGGAACTCGGCATCCCCGGCGGCACCATCGTGCGCGGCTACGAGGATCTGCGCGAACTGGTCGACCGTGATCCTTTCACCGGGCTGAAACACGAGCGCGGGTCGTATCTCACGGTGACGTTCTTCAAGGATCAGCGGCCCGAGGTCACACCGCCCGCGTCGGTCGACGAACTCACCCGCGTCATCGGCTACGACGAATCCGCCCGCGCCTTCCTGACCGTCATCGACAACAGCACCCCGAAAACCACCGATTTCATGGCCTGGCTCGACCGGACCTACGGCAAGGACATCACCACCCGCACATTTCTCACCGTGCAGAAGATCGTCAAGAAGCTCGACACCTGACGGCGGGATCGTCACGTCGAGGTGTCGCGGTTCAGTGCCCGTCGGCGCGATGCGCGGTGCACAGGAAGACGCAGGCGGCGCGCCCTATTCGCGTGATCACCAAGGTATACGGCTGGGCCCCACGGAGTTTGAGACGCTGACGCAGCGCGTCCGGATCGACGTCGACGCCGCGCACCAGGATCTCCAGCGCGCCGCAGTCGCGCCGCACGAGTTCCTTGCGCAAGGTCTTCTCGCGCAACTCCATACGATCGACGATGCGGAAGCCGCGCATACCATCCGGGACGCTGTCGCCGGTGAGGTAGGCGATACGCGGATCCAATTGCCACAGACCGTATCTCGCGGCGTAGTGGCGAACCAGTCCGGCACGGACGACGGCCCCGTCCGGGTCGATGATCCACTCCCCCGGCGACCGCTCCGGGATCTCGTCGGCGTCGGTGTCGATCAGCTCGAATACCGCGCCCGAGGAGGACAACACACTCGCGCGCCGGGTGACGCCGGTGTCGGTCAGTCCGGGCGACCACAGGCAGGCCTCGCGCACTGCGCCGTCGAGGGAGACGACCTCGACCTCTCCCGCCCAGTCCAGACGGTCGAAATCCAATCCGGGCGCGCATTTCACCGCCAGATCGCGCCCCGCGTACGCGGACAGCAGATCGGGCAGCGGCGGTTGCAGGGCGGCGGGGTCGTTGGTGCGCCTGCCCTCGGTCCTGCGGGCGGGGTCGGCGACGACGACGGTGCCGACGGTGACCGGGCGCAGCGCGTCGGCCCGCAGGAGCAGGACCGCGCGACCGGCCGTGGTCGGCGTCGCGGCGAGATTGTTCGCTGCCATCGCCAGGCGGACCTCGTCCAGGTCGCTGCCGATGACGGTCGGGCAGGTGCGGGCGAGTTCGACGAGTTCGGCCCCGATGGAGCAGGTGACGTCGTGGACCGCGCGACCGGCCAGCCGGTGCGCGCGCTGCCTGGCCACCAGGGTCGGGGTCGCCTGCTGCATCGCGTCGTCGGTGAACAGCCATTGCCGCGCGTCGAGCAGTTTGCGTGCTGCCCGGCGACGCAGCCGCACGGTGTCGACGAGGGCAGCGGCGGACGCGGCGTATCGGCGACGCACCTGTTCGAGATCGCGCAGGTGCGTCGCGGGCGTCAGCTCCAGCCCGTCCACCTCGGCGAGCGCGGCGCGACCCGCCGCGCCGCCGAGGAAGTCGACGTCCTCCCGGCTGAAGCCGTAGCCCACTACTTGCCCGAAGCGCCCGGCTTCACGCCGGTGATCATGGCGTTGTAGAACAGCTGCCTCGGCACGACGCGGCTCATGATCTTCTCGTCCAGCCAGCTCAGCCCCAACCAGGCGCGGTACATCGCCAGTCGGTAGCCCATGCTGAGTTTCTCGGCGGGCACGGCGGCCTCGAAGGTGCGCACCGGCCAGCCCCACAGCGCGGCGGCGAATTCCTCGGTGGTGGCCTTGACCTCGATCGCACCGGCCGAACGCGCCATCGTCTCGAGATGACTCGGATCGAAGGTGTGCAGGTCGACGACGGCTTCCAGCGCCGCGGCGCGCGAGGACTCGTCGAGTTCCTCCTGCGGCCGACGCCACCCGGCGAGCGCGGGCAGTTTGGTGACGGTCGTGGTGATCTTCCAGGTGATGCGGCCGAGCCAGCGGGCGTAGAAATTGCCGACGGTCGTCGGCTCGCCCGCGAAGACGAACCGCCCGCCCGGCTTGAGTACGCGCAGGCATTCCTTCATCGCCAGTTCCACATCCGGGATGTGGTGCAGCACGGCGTGGCCGACGACCAGGTCGAAGGTGTCGTCGTCGTAGGGGATGGTCTCGGCGTCGGCCACCCGGCCGTCGACATCGAGACCCAGATGTTCGGCGTTGCGCAGCGCCACCTTGACCATGCCCGGCGACAGATCGGTGACCGACCCGGACTTGGAGATGCCGCCCTGCATCAGGTTCAGCAGGAAGAAGCCGGTGCCACAGCCGAGTTCGAGTGCCCTCTCGTACGGCAGCGGAGCGGGGCCGACAGCGGCGTCGAAACGTCCGCGCGCGTATTCGATACAACGCTCGTCATAGGAGATGGACCATTTGTCGTCATAGGTCTCCGCCTCCCAATCGTGGTAGAGAACCTGAGCGAGTTTCGTATCCTTGCGCGCTGCTTCGACCTCGGCCTCGGTGGCGTGCGGGTTCGGCGCGGGGTCGTCGGGGTGGACCGTCATGGATGCGTAGCCTATCCTCTCTGATGCCTTCGTGGTTCAGCGGACCGGTCGGCGGACGGGCATCGGAGCAGACCCGTCCGGCGGTACCGAACATGGTCCCGTTCGTTCACGCCCGAGCATTGGTCCGGATCGACGCAACCGTGCGGTTACGCACCGTACGCAGGGGTTCCCGCACGGTGTCGAGCCGAATCCGAGCCGAATGCCCAGGTGAAACGCGTTTCAGTTACTCGTCGGTACTGTCGTGCCGAGTACTCCGCCGTACGCGCTCGACCGAGAGTACAGAGCGCGCGACGTGCTGTCACGGTGCTCAGCATCGGCGCTACTCGACCGCGTTCGCTCAGCGGCCGACGAAGGACGCGGACCCCGGGCCGTCGGCCAGATACGACTCGGTGCCGATGCGACGGTCCTCGGTGCCGAACAGATCGGCCCATTCCGTACGCGCCCGATCCAGACCGTGCGGACCCGCTTCGAACACCGCCTTCGCGGCGGCCAGCGCGCGTGCCGGACCGCCGACGAAACGGCGCGCCCAGCGCAGCGCAGCGGCGTAGACGTCATCGGGCGGGACGACCTCGTCGACGAGTCCGAGCGCCGCGGCCTCCTCGTGTTCGACGAACCGGCCCGTGTACACGAGATCCTTGGCCGCGCCGGGACCGATGAGCAGTGCCAGCCTGCGAATGCCCGCGAGCGGGATGAGACCGGAATTGATCTGCGGGAAACCGAGTTTGACGTTGTCGCCGATGATGCGACGATCCGCGCCGAGAGCCAGTTCCAGACCGCTGCCGAGCGCGTACCCGCTGATCGCGGCGACGGTGGGCTGCGGAATCCGGCCGAGGCATCCGAGGGCGTCCTGCACATCGGCGGCCATCGCCTCGGCCTGCCCCTGGCTCATCGCCGCGAGTTCGGCGAGATCGTCACCGGCGGAGAAGACCCGTTCGTCGCCGTAGACCACGATGGCGGCGATCGCGCTGTCCGCCGCCACGGCCGCGGCGGCAGCGGCGACCTCGCGCAGCACCTGCACGTTGAACAGGTTCATCGGCGGACGGGCGATCCTGAGCACCGCCACGCCGCGCTCGGCATCGCCCTCGAGCAGATCCAGGGTCACGAATTCGGCCATGGCAGCACGCTACCGCCCGCCTACCCGCAACCCGTCATCCCGGACCGCCGCTCGGATGCGCCGTCACGAGGGACGCGAGGAACCCCGCAACCGGGTGCGGTCGGGCAGATCGGCCAGATAGCGCTGGTTCTCGGGGAAATCGAGGGCGTCCAAGCCGTCGATCTGCGTGAACACGGGCATGATCGGCGTGATCACCGGATCCGCGGCGAAGATCTCGGCGGTCGAGGTGAAACGGGTCAGCAGGTCCAATTGCGTCCAGGTCGGCGGCAGCAGCACGGCCGCGCCCGCGCGCCACCGATCCAGCGCGGCGGCGGGGGTGTGCCAGCGCACGTCGTCGGCCTCGGAGGTAGCGCCGTCGGCGCGCTGCCCATTCGGCAGGACCGCGACGAAGAAGTAGGTGTCGTAGCGGCGCGGCTCGATGATCGGGGTGACCCAATTCGCCCACGGCCTGAGCAGATCCGCGCGCAGGACGAGATCCTCCTCGGCGAGGAAGGTCGCCAGCGACAGTTCGCGGCGTTCGAGTTTGCCCCTGGCCGCCCGGTACCGCGCGCTGTCGGAGACGACGGTGTCGGCGGTCGGACCGGCAAGCAGCACACCGCATTCCTCGAACGTCTCGCGTACGGCCGCGCAGACCAGCGCCTTCGCGCGGGATTCGGATATCGCGAACTTCTCGGCCCACCACGTGGGTGCGGGACCGGCCCACGCGATCTCCGCGGTGCCGTCGGACGGGTCGACGCCGCCGCCCGGGAAAACCGTCATCCCGGCGGCGAATTCCATCGCCACGACCCGCCGTTGCAGGAATATCTCGGGGCCCGCGTCACCGTCGCGCACCACCATCACCGTCGAGGCGTCCTTGAGCGGCGGGACCTGAGAGTCAACCCGCGTATCTGTCTCACTCACTCCAGCACCATAACCCCCGTCGATGCACCGGGATCGGCTGCCGGGGCCGAGCGGCCCGCGCCGGGTGTGCTAGCCGTCGGACCGCATATCGCCGATAGGCGAATTCCGGGCAATCGGTGGCGGTCCGACTGCCCGGCTCCCCTCATCGCGAGCGGTGTTTACCCGCCCGACGACTCCTGCGGGCGAAGTACCGTCCGTCGACCCGGTCGAGGGTGATCGACTGACGGAAGGCGTCGCTGAGGTTCTCGGAGGTCAGAACATCGGTCAGCAAACCCTGGGAGACGACCTCGCCCTCGTTGAGCAGCAGGCCGTGGGTGAAACCCGGCGGGATCTCCTCGACGTGATGGGTGACCAGCACCATGGCGGGCGCGTCGGCATCGGCGGCGAGATCGCCGAGCCGCTCCACCAATTCCTCACGGCCACCGAGATCCAGCCCGGCGGCCGGTTCGTCGAGCAGAAGCAGTTCCGGGTCGGTCATGAGGGCACGCGCGATCAGCACCCGTTTGCGCTCGCCCTCCGACAGCGTGCCGTAGGTGCGATCGGAAAGATGTTCGGCGCCGAGGCTTTCCAGCATATCGATGGCGCGGTCGGTGTCGACGTCGTCGTAGCGCTCACGCCAGCGGCCGAGCACCGCGTATCCCGCCGACACCACGAGATCTCTGACTTTCTCGTCACGCGGCACGCGGCTCGCCACCGCGGCGGAGGACAGTCCGATACGCGGGCGCAATTCGCCCACATCGGTTTTGCCGAGCACTTCGCCGAGCAGATGCGCTATTCCCGAGGTCGGATGCACCTCGGCGGCCGCCATGCGGAGCAGGGAGGTCTTGCCCGCGCCGTTGGGTCCTAGGACGACCCAGCGTTCGTCGAGCTCGACCTGCCAGGTGACCGGACCGACGAGGGTGTGACCCGAACGTCGGATTGTCACTTCGGAGAAGTCAATGAGCAGATCGGGATCCGGTTGTGGCACGCGCTCCATCTTGGCTCACATGGGCCGTGGATGCCCGCCCGACCCACGCCGGACGTTCGGATCGTGGCATTCGCGCACGGGATCGGCGGCGGCGAGGCCCTTCGGCCGGGCGAGCGATCCGCTCGCGACCGACCGGAGGGCCACCGTGGGACCGGAACATCCTGGCGACGAGTAGCGCCAGTGGAAACGAGAGCACCAACCAAGCAACGAGAACGAGCATCAGAGTGGACATACGTCGACCTCCTCCGGAGCGGTCTCAATGGACGGGTACCCGAATTCCCCGGGACCGAACCCGGAGTCCGGGATCACGGACTGATCGCCTACCGCGCGCCTTTCGTTAATCGGGTGACGTCGCCGTCACCAGGTCTCGGCAGGCAGCGTAATCACCGTCAGCGAACCCGGAGCGATTTCGGTGAAACCCGCGTCGCGTACCGCCACCGCCGACCCCTCCGACACCCGTCGCCCCAGCGACCGCCAGCGGACCGGATCGGCCTCGCGCACCGAACAACGGTAGCCGATCGAGGCCCAGCGCCAGGCGAGTTCGGGCGAAAGCGCGCCCACCAGCAACATACTGGCATGGCCGACCTGGGCGGCGGCCTTGCCCACCGTCATCCCCAACTTCGAATTGATCCACAGCACCGGAAGATCCGGGTCCGGCGCTCCCGGTTCATCGTGGTCCATATCGGTGCCGCCGATCTGCAACCGCCTGATCCGCGGGTCGACGGTGCTGACCGCACCGGGAACCAGCGCCCGCGCCGCGACACCGTCGACCTCGACGGTGACGCCGTCCACCCCGTCGGCCGCCGCCCACTGCGCGCCTCGGGCACGCCTGGCCACCTTGCGGATGCGCGAGTTCTTCCAGGCCAGATATCGGTCCTCCCACGGTCCTCCCGGCCCCACCCGCTCGTCCAGGCACAGCGCGACCACCGACGAGGCGGCAGCGGCCAGCAGGGCACTGCGCGGGGGCGGATCGGCCTTGGGCAGGTGCAACACCATCTGCATGGCCTGCACCTGATCCGGGTCGTCGGGATCACCCGCGCCCCCGTAACCCCGCGCCAATTCCGCGTGCCGCACGCGGAACGCCTCGAATCCGGCCGAGGGATCGTAGGGATCGCATTCCGTTCCGAAGGGTGCGTCGTATTCGGTCACCGATGTCGTGCCGCCCCGGGTCCCGGTAGCGCTGTCCGGATCACTCATTCACTCCACCTTGCGTCGACGTGAACTTCCGCGCGGGCTCCACACCGTGGTCCCACGGCCGCGCGTACTCCAACACAAGCGGGCGATCCCCCGCCGCATTCCCGGCGATGGGCCGATTCGACGTCGAACTGCCCCGACGCGATCCGCCTCGCCGTCTCGACATCCGGCGACGGCGGCAGCGCGACAACACGAGGATTCCCGCAACCCACCCTCCGCATCACCGAATGGCCGACCACCCGAGCCTACCGACTCGGGCCTGGAAAAAATCATGGACCGAATCGGCTCGCGCCGTGTGGATTTCGAGCAAGTCGGACGACGGCCCGCGTTCAGCCGACGATCGGCACCCGGCGCACTCCGCCGTCCCTGGCGTCCGCGGCTTCGACCTCGTCGCGGGTCACACCAAGGATGAACAGCACCGCGTCCAGGTACGGATGCGACAGCGCCGCGTCGGCGACTTCGCGCAGCGCGGGTTTGGCGTTGAACGCGACGCCCAAGCCTGCCGCGTTGAGCATGTCGATATCGTTCGCGCCGTCACCGACCGCGACGGTCTGCTCCATCGGGACACCGGCCTCGGCGGCGAACGCGCGCAGGGCCGTCGCCTTGAAGGCCCGGTCGACGATCTCGCCCACGACCCGGCCCGTCAGCTTGCCGTCGACGATCTCCAGGGTGTTGGCCTTCACGAAATCCAGTTCCAGCTCGTGCGCGAGCGGCTCGATCACCTGACGGAAGCCGCCCGACACCACACCGCACCGGAAACCGATGCGGCGCAGGGTGCGGATGGTCGTACGGGCGCCCGGCGTGAGCTCGATGCGATCGGCCACCTCTTCGATGACCGATTCGTCCAGGCCCGCCAGGGTGGCCACCCGCTGACGCAGCGATTCGGCGAAATCCATCTCGCCGCGCATCGCCGCTTCGGTGACTTCCCTGACCTGTTCCTCGACTCCCGCGTGCGCGGCGAGCATCTCGATGACCTCGCCCTGGATGAGGGTCGAGTCGACATCGAACACGATCAGGCGCTTGCTCCGGCGCGCCAGTCCGGCCCGTTCCACCGCCACGTCGATCTGCTCGGCCACCGCGACCTCGGCCAGCGCCGTGCGCAGCCGCGAATCCGTGTCGGCGCCGGTGTCGGTCGCGGTGACCATCAGTTCCATACCCGTCACCGGGTAGTCGGCGATACCGCGAATGGTGTCGATATTCGCGCCGAGGACGGCGAGTTGTCGCGAGACGGCGCTGAAGGCGTGCGCGGTGACCGGGCTGCCGAGAACGACCACCGCGTGGGTCGACATGGGCTGCCTGCCGATGCGCGCGTCCACGTCGACGTCGACGTGCATGCCGACGGTGCTCATCGCTTCCTCGACCTGGTCCTGCAACGATTCGGGATCGCCGGGGCAGGTGACGAGGACGCCGAGGGTCAGATGTCCGCGGATGACGACCTGTTCCACGTCCAACAGGCTGACGTGATGTTTCGACATCGCCGTGAGCAGTACCGACGTCACGCCGGGTCGGTCCGGTCCGGTCACGGTGACGAGAACGATGGTGTCAGCCAAGTCGATGTGCTCCAAGTCCTGTACGCCCTCTCCCTGTGCCGCGTCACCGTTGTCGCTACCATTCGGGGCTTCTACCTCACCAAACGAGTGTGCACCCGCTGGATGACCAGCGGGTGCACACTCGTCGTACGAATCCTAGTGCGCGGCACGACCGCGTGGGTCCGTGACCCCGAGCCGCGGCCGGATGAGCCAGGGCCCTACTTGGTGGCTACCGCGCCCTCGTGGACGTCGGTGGCGTGCTTGCCCGAACCCCAGCCGACGTGGGCCTCGGCCCGCATGCGATCGACCATGTGCGGGTAGTGCAGTTCGAACGCGGGACGCTCGGAGCGGATGCGCGGCAGCTCGTAGAAATTGTGCCGCGGCGGCGGGCAGGTGGTCGCCCATTCCAGCGAGTTGCCGTAACCCCACGGATCGTCGACCGTGACGACCTCGCCGTAGCGGAAGCTCTTGAAGACGTTCCAGATGAACGGGAGCATCGAGCTGCCGAGGATGAACGCCCCGATGGTGGAGATGGTGTTCAGCGTGGTGAAACCGTCCGAGGGCAGGTAGTCGGCGTAGCGGCGCGGCATACCCTCCGCGCCCAGCCAGTGCTGCACAAGGAAGGTGGTGTGGAAGCCGATGAAGGTCGTCCAGAAATGCCACTTCGCCAGGCGCTCGTCCATCATGCGGCCGGTGATCTTCGGGAACCAGAAGTAGATACCCGCGAAGGTGGCGAACACGATGGTGCCGAAGAGCACGTAGTGGAAATGCGCGACGACGAAGTACGAGTCGGTGACGTGGAAGTCCAGCGGCGGCGAGGCCAGGATGACGCCCGACAGACCACCGAAGAGGAAGGTCACCAGGAAGCCGAGCGACCACAGCATCGGCGATTCGAACGTCAACTGACCGCGCCACATGGTGCCGATCCAGTTGAAGAACTTCACGCCGGTCGGCACCGCGATCAGGAAGGTCATGAACGAGAAGTACGGGAGCAGCACCGCGCCGGTGGCGTACATGTGGTGCGCCCACACCGCGATCGACAGCGCGGCGATACCGAGCGTGGCGTAGACCAGCGTGGTGTAACCGAAGATCGGCTTACGCGAGAAGACCGGGAAGATCTCCGAGACGATGCCGAAGAACGGCAGCGCGATGATGTACACCTCGGGATGGCCGAAGAACCAGAACAGGTGCTGGTACAGCAGGATGCCGCCGGTGGCCGGGTCGTAGATGTGCCCGCCGAGGTGACGGTCGTAGGCGAGGCCGAACAGCGCGGCGGTGAGCAGCGGGAACGCGAGCAGCACGAGCACGCTGGTGACGGCGATGTTCCAGGTGAAGATCGGCATGCGGAACATGGTCATGCCGGGAGCGCGCAGGCAGACCACGGTGGTGAGCATGTTGACGCCGCCGAGGATAGTGCCCAGACCGGAGACCGCCAGGCCGAGGATCCACAGGTCGGTGCCGACACCGGGCGAGTGCAGGATGTCGGTCAGCGGCACGTACGCCGTCCAGCCGAAGTCCGCGGCGCCGCCGGGGGTGATGAAACCCGCGGTCGCCATGCTGGCGCCGAACAGGTACAGCCAGTAGCTGAAGGCGTTCAGTCGCGGGAAGGCGACGTCGGGCGCGCCGATCTGCAACGGCAGCACGATATTGGCGAAACCGAAGACGATCGCGGTCGCGTAGAACAGCAGCATGATCGTGCCGTGCATGGTGAACAGCTGGTTGAACTGCTCGGTCGAGAGGAACTGAAGGCCCGGGCGCGCCAGCTCGGCACGCATGAGCAGCGCCATCAGACCACCGATGAGGAAGAAGCTCGTCGCGGTCACCAGGTACATGACGCCGAGGACCTTGGGGTCGGTCGTCGTGACCATCTTGTACAGGAAAGAACCCTTCGGCCCGGTCCGAGCCGGATACGGTCGAGTCGCTTCCAACTGAGGGACTGGTCTGGGCTCTACCGCAGTCACTGATCCTCCTGAAGATGCCTGTAGGTCGCTTTGCAGGCTCCGCTGCTTGGATCCATTCCGTGACCGGAACAGACGACAGTTCGCTTGCGCTCATGTGATCGTAAACCGTGCAGCCCCGTCGGTCCGCGCGGGTCCTACTCTCTGTCGTATTTCGTTAGAGACAACGAAAGTGCCAGCCGCCGCGGAACCCGACCTATCGTGCACCGATGAGTTCCGACCCTCGATGACGTCTCCACCCCTACCAGTGTTCGACGACCTGCAAGGAGAGACCGACCATGAAGCACCCCGAGGCAGGCGACCCGGTCTGGGTCGACATCTACACCGCCGATCCCGACCGCAGCATCGCCTTCTACGGCGAACTCTTCGGCTGGACCGCCGAACGTGGCGGACCGGAATTCGGCGGCTACATCACCTTCCGTAAGAATGGCAAGGCCGTCGCGGGCGGCATGGGCAAGATGCCCGACAGCCCGCAGGGCCCGGATCAGTGGACGGTCTACCTGGCCTCGCCCGACGCGCGCGCCACCGCGGAAAAGGCCGCGGCGCACGGCGGCACGGTCGTCGTCCCGCCGATGGATGTGGGCGATCTCGGGGTGATGGCGGTGCTCGGCGATCCGGGCGAGGCGGGCGTCGGCATCTGGCAGGCGGGTACCTTTCCCGGCATCGAGACCACCGCCATCGTCAACGACGGGAAATGGCGCGATCACGACGGCGCTCCGTCCTGGTTCGAACTGCATTCGCGGCGCTACGAGAAGGCACTCGACTTCTATCGCGATGTCTTCGGCTGGGACGACACCCTCGCCATGCCCGAACAGCCCGGATTCCGCTACACCACCATCCATTCGATGAGCCCGATGCGCGGCGGTGTCATGGATGCCTCGGTCCTGCCCGAAGGGGCCCCCGCGGGCTGGACCGTCTACTTCGGCGCCGACGATGTCGACAAGGCCGTCGCGAAGGTGGTCGAACTCGGCGGCACGATTCTCGCCCCGGCCGAGGACACCCCGTACGGCCGCATGGCCTCGGTCGCCGATGCCACCGGAGCGCGTTTCAGCCTGGGCGGCGACGTGGTGTGATCGGTTTCTGTGCCCGGCTCCCGGAACGCCTCGCGCGTCGGGAGCCGGGCACCGACCGCCCGGCCCGCCGACTCGGAGCGGCGCGATCCGGCAATGTACCCTCGCTCGCATGCCGGTGAGCGCACTCGTAACCATCCGAAATCGCACAACCGCCACCCGATACGGCACGGCCGCCGTGGCAGCGGCCTGTGCCGTGCTATCGCTCGCAGGCTGTGCCGGGCAGACCGACGATCCGAGTTCGATCATCCGCACCACCACCAATATCGCGGGCGCGGGCGTGGTCGGACTCGACCGCGACACCTCCAAGGCCTGCCCGCTGCCGAGCGCGCCCGATCAGGCGGGCGGCACCGTGTCGGTGACCCACGCCTCCGGTGTCAGCGACGTACCCGCCGATCCGCAGCGCATCGTCGTCCTGAGCACCTCGGCGCTGGACGCCGCGTGCGCGCTCGGCCTGTGGGAACGCGTCGTCGGCGCGGCGACCCTGGACGGACCGCGCCCCCAGCCCGAATATCTCGGGTACGGCGTCACCGAGATCCCCGGGGTCGGCGCGACCGGACAGCCCGATCTCGCGAAGATCGCCGAACTGAAGCCCGATCTCATACTCGGCGAAACCCCCGCCCCGACAGCGAGTTTCGACGGGTTGCGGCGTATCGCTCCCACCGTTCTCGTCGGTGATTCCACGAGCTGGCAGGCGGAGTTCACCGCCCTCGCCGCGGGTATGAACCGGCGCGGTGCCGCAGGCCGGGCCCTGGAGGACTACCGCATCGAAGCGCGCGAGGTCGGTAATTCCATCGCCGCCAACCAGAGTCAGGCCTCGGTGCTGCGCTTCACCCCCGGCGCCGTCCGGATCCAGGGCAACGACAGTTTCGCCGGTCAGGTGCTCGCCGACGCGGGTGTGCAGCGGCCAACCGCGCAACGCGGCGCCTCCGCCGACATCACCTCCGACGAATTCGCGACCCGGGCCGAGGGCGACATCATCTACGTCGACTTCGCGGGCGAGGACGGACGCGAGTACGGCGCGAAGGTCCTGCGCACCGACGAATGGAAGGATCTCGGCGCCGCCACCGACCACCGCGTCTTCGCCGTCGAGGATTCGGTCTGGAACGGCGACGGGCTCACCGCCGCGCGCGCCCTGCTGTTCGATCTGCGGGGCACGCTCAACGGCTACGTCACCGACTGAAACGTCACCGACAGAACCGGAGGCTCAGTCGATCAGGCTGGCCTCGGGTTCGGCCTTCGCCTCCGCGCCCGGGCGTGACAGCGCGCTCGGCCACCAGATCCGGTCGCCGATATCCAGCGTCAGCGCGGTGACCAGGATCGACCGCACGATGATGGTGTCGAGCAGGACGCCGAGGGCGATGAGAATGCCCATCTGGGCGAAACTCACCACGGACAGCGTCGCGAATACCGCGAAGGTGCCGGCAAGCACGAGTCCGGCCGAGGTGATCACGCCGCCGGTGGCCGCGAGTCCGATCAGCGCGCCGGCCTTGGTGCGGTGTTTGGCCGCCTCCTCGTGCACCCGCGACATCAGGAAGATGTTGTAGTCGATGCCGAGCGCCACCAGGAAGACGAAGGCCAGCAGCGGAAGCCCCGGATCGGTGCCCTCGAATCCGAGCAGGTCGAAGATCCAGCGGCTCAATCCGAGCGCGGCGAAATAGGACAGCACCACCGTGCCGGTCAGCAGGACCGGGGCGAGCACCGAACGCAGCAGCAGCATCAGGATCACCATGACGATGGCGAGTACCAACGGCACGATGACCTTGTTGTCGTGCGACACCGCGCGTTTGATGTCGAGCAGCACCGCCGTCTGCCCGCCGACCTTGGCATCGGGGTCGGCCACGTGCACGGCGGCGCGTACCCGATCGACGGTGTCGTCGGCGGCCTGGCTGTCCGGCGGATCCGCCATCGTGCCCTCGACGTAGACCAGTCCGTCCTTGACCACCGGTTGGGCGGTGGCGGTGATGCCCTCGGTCGACCGCAGCGCCGAGATGACGGCGTCGGCGCGCGCGGCCTGACCGATGACGATGACGGGGTTACCGGTGCCCGCGTCGAAATGCCGTTCCAGGACTTCGGTTCCGTCGACCGCCTCGGAACTCCCGACGAAGGCGTCCTTGTTCGCGATGCCGTTGGACTCCAGGCCGATGGTTCCCAGCGCCAGCGCGCCGAGCGCGAGCGCCGTGCCGATCCACACCGTGCGCGGCCTACGGTTGACGGCGAATCCGACCCTGGCCCAGATTCCGGATTCGGTGTGATTGACGCTTCCGAAACTCGGGTGGCGCGGCCAGAAGATCCACCGGCCGACGATGACGAGCAGCGCGGGCAGCAGGGTGAGCATGGCCAGCAACGCGACGGCGACGCCGATCGCGCAGACCGGGCCGATGCCCTTGGTCGAGTTCAATTCCGCCACCAGCAGCGCCAGCATGGCGATGATGACGGTGACACCGCTGGCGAGCACGGCCGGTCCGGCCCGATGCAGCGCGACGGCCATGGCTTCGTGTCTGTCCTCGTGACGACACAATTCCTCGCGATATCGAGCCACGAGCAGCAGCGCGTAGTCGGTGCCCGCGCCGAAGACGAGAACGGCCAGGATCGCCTGGCTCTGCGCGTTCATGGTCAGACCGACTTCGGTCGCCCCGAAGACGGCCCCCTGCGCGATCATCAGCGCGAAACCCGCGGCCAGCAGCGGCAGGACCCACAGCATGGGGCCGTAGGTGAGCAGCAGGATCACGATGACCACGGCCGCGGCCGCGTACAGCAGCAGGCCGTCGATCTGCGCGAAGGCCTCACCGAATTCGGCGCCGAATCCCGCGGGACCGGTGGCGTGCAGGGACAGCCCTTCGGGCCGTTCGCCCGCCGCGTCCTTGATCTCCTCGACCACGACAGCCAGCCGACTCCAGCCCTCGGCGCCCATCTCGATCGGGACGAGGACCTCCACCGCCTGACCGTCATCGGACTGGATCGGACCGAAGATCTTGTCCGCGACCACGTGCTCGACCTGGGCGGCCCGGCGCGCGTCGGCGGCGATCGCCGTCCGGTCGGCTTCGGTGATGCCGCCCGTGCGCTCGTAGACCAGCACCAGCGGGATCTGCTCGCTGTTGCCGAACGATTCCGCCAGTCGATACGCCTGGGTGGATTCGGCGCTGTCCGGCAGCCAGTTCACGCTGTCGTTCTGCTGCGCGTCGGTGAGTTTGCCCGCCAGCGGGAACAGGGCGAACAACGCGATGATCCACACGCCGAGCACGACCCATTTGCTCCGGCGCCCGCTCGGAATCCGTGCGAGTTTGCCGAGCAGGTCGTTCATATCCGGATCGGTTGGTGCGGACATCGCCGGGCCCCCTCGTGCAGCAGCAGTACGGCCGTATCGTACGTACGCAACCCGACAATACGGTTGTGTGATCTTCATTGCCGGACAGGGTTCGCCGGTTGTCTCACCTCGACCGCCGGACGTGCGCCGAATCGCCGCGTGCCGGGGGTGCGGGCCGAGGCTGACCACCCGTTATCGACCGCGCCACCCGGGTCCGCATCGGTCCGAATTCCGCTATCGGACAATTCGTTCGGATTCGACGGAAGCGCGTCGCGTATGTATAGATGCCTATACATACGCGGGAGGATCCCCGACACCTCCGGCAAACGGACCCCGTCACCGTGACCACTTTCGCGGCGGCGCAGCAAGTTCTCAGCGATCGATTCGGCGGTCAAGGCATACCCCCGCGTGCGCCGACGCGGACGTACCGCACAATGAGGTGCCGCAGGCGATGTGGCCCGACGTTTCTCCTCTCCGACACATTTCACCATGACACAAGGTGTTGTGCTGCATGAACATGTCACCCACTAGGAGTAGTGTTCGGGGCGACGAATCCGTGACGGTAGCGTGCTCAGCGGAAAGGTGTGGAGGCAGGATGAAATTGATCGACCGGGTGTCGGCCATCAACTGGAATCGGGTGCCCGACGAGAAGGATGCCGAAGTCTGGGACCGGTTGACCGGCAACTTCTGGCTGCCGGAAAAGGTTCCGGTGTCCAATGACATCCCCTCGTGGAACACCCTCACCGCCGACGAGAAGCAGCTGACGATGCGGGTGTTCACCGGCCTCACGCTGCTCGACACCATCCAGGGCACCGTGGGCGCGGTCAGCCTGATTCCCGACGCGTTGACCCCGCACGAGGAGGCGGTGCTCACCAATATCGCGTTCATGGAATCCGTGCACGCCAAGAGCTACAGCTCCATCTTCTCGACGCTGTGCTCGACGCGCGAGATCGATGACGCGTTCCGGTGGTCGGAGGAGAACCGGAATCTGCAGCGCAAGGCCGAGATCGTGCTGCACTACTACAACGGTGACGACCCGCTCAAACGCAAGGTCGCCTCCACGCTGCTCGAGAGTTTCCTGTTCTACTCCGGCTTCTACCTGCCGATGCACTGGTCCTCGCGGGCCAAGCTCACCAACACCGCCGATGTGATCCGCCTGATCATTCGCGACGAGGCCGTGCACGGCTACTACATCGGCTACAAGTACCAGAAGGGCTTGGAGCTGGTCTCCGAGGCCGAACGCGAATCGCTCAAGGACTACACGTTCGAGTTGCTGTTCGAGCTGTACGACAACGAGGTCGAGTACACCCAGGATCTCTACGACGAAGTCGGCCTCACCGAGGATGTCAAGAAATTCCTGCGCTACAACGCCAACAAGGCGCTGATGAATCTCGGCTACGAGGGACTGTTCCCCAAGGACGAGACGGACGTGAACCCGGCCATCCTCTCGGCCCTGTCCCCCAACGCCGACGAGAACCACGACTTCTTCTCCGGGTCGGGCTCCAGCTACGTCATCGGTAAAGCCGTCAACACCGAGGACGAGGACTGGGAGTTCTGAGCCCGTCTCCGCATACGAAGGCCTCGCTCCGGCGGGGCCTTCGTCGTACCGACAGCTATATCCCGGCGCGGCGACCGGTCACGGGAGAACGGCCCGCGAGCCTCACCGGCCCGGTGGGCGCCCGCCGGGGGGTGTGCCACCGGGAGGGGGCCCGCCCGCACCGGGTCCGGGTCCGGAACCGTTGCCGGACTGCGTGTTCTGCGATTTCGCCGCGACGCCCACGGTGAGCGAAACGTTGAGGCCGGTCGCCGGGGTGCCGGAGATCTTCGCCAGTTCCGCGTCCCAGCCGTCACCGAAGACGTTGTCGGAGGCGAGTGTGACGCCCGACATGTTGCGGGTGCTGGCGGAGTAGCCGGAATCGTAGGCGTAGACGAATTCGCAGACATCCTGCGGCAGGGCGATCTGGGAGGTCAGCCGGGCGTTCGCACCGGCCACCGCGGATTCGAGGGTGTCGTAGACCTCGAAGTGGATGTGGGGCCAGCGGCCGTCATAACAGGCGGGGAAGATCGAGGTGAAGGTGACCGAGCCGGACGCGTCGGCCACCTGGACCCCACGCAGATAGTTCTGGTCGGTGACTCCCTCGCTGTAGAGCGAGTACTTGCCCGCTCTGTCGCAATGCCAGAGGTAGACGGCCATGCCCTCGCCCGCCGCGGCGCTGCGCGTCAGATCCTGCAATGTCAGGCGGATCTCGGTCGGAACTCCCTGCGCGACTCCGGAATACGACCCGAAACTGGTTCTGATATCGGAACGCACCACTCCGGATTCGATGAGGACGTTCGGCCCGTTCGAGCCATCGCCCGGATAGGGTCCCGCGGTTTCCTGCGGAGTCGCAGCCACCGCGGCGGACGTTTCCGATGACGCGCTCGTCGACGTCGCTGTCGAACCCGTCGTGTCGGAGGAGGAACAACCCGCCGCCACCGTCGCCGCGCCCGCCGCGCCCAGGAAGTACAGCGCGCGCCTGCGGGACACCATCACCTTCAGATCGTGCGCCAGCCCCAGATCGTGCTCGTGCGCCCCCTCATCCCTGCCCTTGCGGCGTGCTGCGCCCATGTTCTGCTCTCCACTCGTCGTCTCGGTACCACCGACGCTATGCGGCGCCACTCGGCACACCCTGGGACGTAGCCGCGAGTTCGCTGTGAACGAGAAGGACCGACCACTCCGCGCAGGCCCGGCGCGGAGTGGTCGATTCAGATGCCGAGGACGATTTTGGCGGTGGTGAAGTAGATGATGAGACCGGTGGCGTCCACGAGCGTGGTCACCATCGGGGCGGAGACCACGGCCGGATCGATACGGAACTTCTTCGCCAGCAACGGCATCGTGCCGCCGATGGTGGCCGCCCAGCCGCAGATCAGGATCAGCGTGATACCGACGACGACGGCGATCTTCGTCCCGACGAAGATCGCGCCGATCACCACGCCCGCGCTGGCGAGCATCGCGCCCAGCACCAGTCCGACGCGGCATTCCCGCCAGATCACCTTGAACAGATCCGAGCCGCGCACCTCGCCGACCGCGACCGCGCGCACACACGACGTCGCGGCCTGCGCACCCGCGTTTCCCCCCGCTCCGATGAGCAGCGGGATGAAAAGAGCCAGGTGAGCGGCCTGTTCCAGGGTCCCCTGGAAGAAATCGGTGACGCTCACCGTGAGCGTCGCCGCGAGCAGCAACAGCAGCAGCCACAGCGCTCGGTAGCGGGCGAGCTGGAACACGCCGGCGGCCATGTAATGCCCGGCCCACGGCGCGGACCCGGCCTGTTTGGCCACGTCCTCGCTGTCGGCGGCCTCGATGACCTCGACCGCGTCATCGAAGGTGAGCAGCCCGACCAGGCGGTCCTCGCTGTCGACGACCGGCAGGTTGAGATCGTTGGTTTCGCGCATCAGTCGCGCGGCGCGTTCGGCCGAATCGGTCGCCCGCACGAAGGCGGGTTCGGTCACCACGAGTTCGGACACCATGGTGTCGGGTTCGCTCAGCACCAGTTCGCGCAGTTCCACGATCCCGATGAGCCTGCGGCCCGCGTCCACGACCGGGAGCGTGTAGACGGTCTCGGCGTTGGTGCCCTTGGCGCGAACGGTGTGCAGGGCGTCGGCGACGGTCAGATCACGCGGCAGCGCAACGACTTCCGGTGTCATGAACAGTCCGACGGACCCCTCCGGGTAGCCGAGCAGCGCGGCCGTCATGCGACGCTCGCGCGGACTCAGACCTGCCAGCACCTTCTTGGCGACCTTCGCGGGCGCCTCGTGCAGCATCCGCGCGCGATCGTCGGGGGCCATGCCCTCCACGAGTTCGCGAAAACTCTGATCGCGCAGGCCCTGGAGGATCTGCTGCTGGTCGACCGGTTCGAGTTCCTCGAAGACGGCGAGGGCGAGATCCTTACCGAGCAGGCGGAAGGCGACACCCGCCTGCACGGCGTCCATGCGGGCCAACTGGTCCGCGATGACGTGCGGCGGATGGTTGCCGAGCCAGTCGAGCGCGGCGTCGACACGGTGACTTTCGACGATGTCGTTGAGAGATTCGGACAGCGTCGGGCGTACTTCGACGAGATCGGTCTGCGACATGGGTGGTCCTCAGCACAGCGACGAGTGACGGGTGAATCGATGACACGAAGTCACACCGCGAGGCGACCGCTCACGACCGGATCACAGCGAAGGCTGTTCGAAGAAAAGCTCGGTCAGTACGAAAGAGCGGCGCCGCGCGGCTTTCGACTCGGAGGTTCGCTGCGCATGGCAACCCCACCTCCTCCATATCGCTGCGGGGAGATCACCACCGCAGACTCCGAATGCGCCGCCGAGAAAGGCCGGGCACAAAGCTTCCTCGCAAAGGATACATGCGTCAGGCCACCGATCCACCCACTCGAACGCGTTCACCGCCCCGCCTGCCCGATATTCACCGCAGTGACGCCGTCCGTGCACCGGCGCGCCCGCTCGAATTCGCGTATCCCGACCGCTCAGGCGGCGAAACTCGCCTCGACGGCGTTTTCGACATCCGACCAGGTCACGGTGTGGCTGACCCAGTCCGGCGCCGGTTCGGTCTGCACACCGAACAGGTACAGGTTCGGCACCAGACCGCGCAACGCGACGTGCACGTCGATCCGGTCGTCGATCATGTGTGTGATCAACAACTCGGCGCAATGCCGTGCCTTCTCCGCGCGCGCACGGCAGAAACGGAGGTTGTCGCGCGACAGCCCGGTCCGGTCGTAGAACTCGTGGTGGTCGAGCCACTGTCGTGTCCGATCCTGAACGCGCGGACCACATTTGGAGATGATCCAGGCGCGGCCGCCGAATAGTTCGACGAGCCGGGGCAGCACGTCGAAGGCACCGGGACTGGGCGGGGTTCGCATTGCCTCCTCGAATCCCCCGGACAGGAATACCGTGTCCGCCACGCCCGGGGACAGTGCGGCCCCTTGGACGACCCGGCCGAAATCGACGCCGAGTCTCGGTTGTTCTCTCGTGTTCGGTTGTTCTTTCGTATTCATAGCTCTCTCAGCGTGACCGTTCGCCCGCGCGGCCGCTACCGCTTTTCCACGCGGACACCCGGATTAGACGCATCCAGCGTCGAACGGTTGTCCGCGCGCCGACGAAGCGGAACAGTTCTCGCCGAGTCCGGAGCAGCCCGGACCGGGATACGAGGACGACGTCATGGCCGACACCGACAAGCCGCGTTCGGGATCTCAGGCCGTCGAGCGGGCCATCCACCTGCTCAATTGCTTCGAGGGCGACGATCCCGAACTCTCCATCAGCCAATTGGCGCATCTGGCCGGAGTTCCGGTCAGCACCGCGCACCGCCTGGCTCAGGCGCTGGTGCGGGGACGGTTGCTGGAACAGGATCCGCTGACCGACCGCTACCGGGTCGGCCACGGCCTGGCCACCCTGGCGCGGCCCGCCCTGACCCGCCTCGGCATCGATTCCGCCGCCCCGCACATGTACGCGCTCGCGGCCGGGATCAAGATCACCGCCAGCCTCAGCGTCGCCGATTCCAGCGACGCCGTCACCGTCTTCCAGGCCAGGCCGCCGGTACTGTTCTGTCGCCATCAACTGCCGCGCCTGCGTCAACCACTGCGTTCCAGCGCCACCGGACGGGCCCTGCTCGCCTACTCACAGGCGGACTGCGGTCTGCGCACCGACCTGGATCCGGTGCGGCGCAAAGGTTTCGCCCTCGAAGAGTTCAAAACCGACGAATTCGAGGACGCCGATCCGATCCGCTCGATCGCCGTCCCCGTCTTCAGCCCGGACCGGCAGGTCTGGGGCGCGCTGAGCGTGCAAGCGCGGGCGGTTCGCCTCAATGACGCCCTGATCCGCGAGATCCTGCCCGCGATGCAGCAGATCGCCGTCCGCATCGGAACGGTCGTCCAGAATTCCACCCACCCGCAGTAGACGCTCCGCACCGGCGAGGATTCGATGCCGAACATGACGTCAGCGCTGCGCGCCTGATCCCGCCTATGGGTATTCGTCAACGGCTCGGTCACAACCACTTCGCCATCGAATTCGGCCCCCACCCGGCGGCTCGAGGATCCCCCGGCCGTGCGGCATCATCGAATCCGTTGCGCCGGTACAGCGCGATGGCGTGTTCATTCTCGGGCGAGACCGTGAGCCGCAGGACCGTGGCACACCCGCGCACCGCCCACTGTTCGACTGCCTGAACCAGGCGATCGCCGACCCCCTGCCCCCGGGCCATCGGTTTGATCCACAACGTTCCCAACTCGACGACGCCGTCTCCCGGGCCGGGGAAGCCACTCACCATTCCGATCGGTCGCCCGTTCGCCTCGGCTAGCAGGTTGCACGACCCCGGAATACTCAGGCGAGCACGCCAGCGCTCCTCGTGGTCACCGTCACCTTGCCAATCCTCGAGCCGCGACGCGAAGGCATACGGGGCAGCCGAGAGAGCCTCGAGCCGAAGTTCTCGCCAGACCCGCCAATCGTCCGAGCTCGCTGGACGAACCAACGGAGAATCAAAAGACATCAGCCCGCCACACCCACGGGACGCGTCGTCCGCTTCCACCTGATCATCATAAATTCGGCAGCACACACTTCGGTATCTGTTCGCTTCGACGGCCGCTGGTTCGAGGGTGCTCGGTGGAGGAATTCGCGTACTTCTCGGGGCACTCCGATCCCTGCTCCACACTGAGGATGCGCATGCCTTCGACGTCATCGAGCTATGGCGCGGAACGGCCGCGTGGGACGACGAATCAGTGCGAAACCGGGAGCACCGGCGGCCCTGGCAGCGGGTCCACGACGTGAATCCCGCTGATTACAACCCTTCTGCCCGGCCGTCGGTCCCTGTTAGCTGGGCACATGTCGCGGAGAGACGATGACCAGGTAGGGGTAATTGAAATCACCCCGATTTTCACAATGTGGAATGCCTGTTGTCTCGCCGCCACCGCGACCCACACCATGGGACGACGCCTGTCACCCACCCAGCTCATGAAGGTTTCGACGTGTTGATACGCACCGCGCTGATCCGCCGCCGCGCGATCGACCTGATGCGCGTTCCGCACGGGATCTGTCGCCGCTGAGGCGGTAGCGCGCCCGGCCGAACCGCACGGGCGCACCGCTTCCGAATTCCGAACACACCGTCCCACCGGGAATATCCCATTTCTCGGCGTCGCCGCCGCATGCCCTTTTCGGGTGGCACGGCTCGCCTTCTCGAAGGAATACCTATGGCCTCCACCGCATCACCGCGGCGCGTCTACCGAGTTTTCGCCGCCGCACTCACCGTTCTGGCGAGCGCATCCGTACTCAGTGCGTGCGGCTCCTCCGAAACCACCACGACCGCCGACGGCAAGACGGTCCTGCGCTACCAGGGACAGACCGGCCAGGTCACTCCGTTCGAATTGGCCGACGATCTCGGCTACTTCAGCAAGATCTCGCTGAAGTGGGAAGGCGACACCACCAGCGGTCCGGCCAATATCCAGGCCGCCGCGACGAATCAGGTCGAATTCGGCAGCGCTTTCAACGGCGCGGTGGTGAAACTGATCTCCGGTGGCGCGAAGGTCACCTCGGTGCTGAGTTCCTACGGCGCCGACGAGAAGTCCTACACCGGATATTTCGTGCAGGAGAATTCCCCGATCACCTCCGCCCGTGACCTGATCGGCAAAAAGGTCGCGGTCAACACCCTCGGCGCGCACCACGAGTTCATCACCAGGGAGTGGTTGCACCAGCAGGGACTGTCGGAGGCCGAGATCAAGCAGGTACAACTGCTGGTCGTGCCGCCCGCCAATACCGAGGACGCGTTGCGCAAGGGCCAGGTCGAGGTCGGCACCCTCGGTAGCGTCTTCCGTGAGACGGCGGTGGAACGCGGCGGGATCCGTCCGCTCTACACCGACAAGGCCATCTTCGGCGAATTCGACTACGGCACCTACGTTTTCCGTGATGACTTCATCGCCGAGAACAGCGACGCGGTGCAGGATTTCGTCCAGGGCACCGCTCGGGCGACCCGCTGGTTGCAGCTCACTCCGCGTGACGAGGTGGTCGCGCGATTCAAGACGATCATCGAGAAGCGCGGACGCTCCGAGAACACCGAACTGCTGAAGTACTGGCGCAGTTCCGGCCTTCCGGTGCCCGGCGCGGTGGTCGCGGAGAAGGAACTCCAGATCTGGATCGACTGGCTGGTACGCAACGGCGAGTTGAAGGACGGCCAGCTGAAGGCGACCGATCTGTTCACCAACAAGTTCAACCCGTACGCCAACGGAACGTATCAGCCCACCAGCGGGCCGACCGGGGAAGCGATTGCCAAATGAGTACCACGACAGCGAAACTCGCGCTCAATGGAGTAGGCAAGCAATTCTCGATCCGCGGTACAAACGAGAAGTTCACCGCGTTGGACGACATCTCGCTGGAACTGCGCGAGGGCGAATTCCTGGTGCTGGTCGGGCCGAGTGGTTCCGGTAAGTCGACCCTGCTGGATCTACTCGGCGGTCTGAGCAAGCCGTCGTCGGGACAGATCCTGCTCGACGGCGCGCCGATCACCGGTCCCGGTCTCGACCGCGGCATCGTCTTCCAGCAGTACGCGCTGCTGCCGTGGCGCACCGCGCGCACGAATATCGAATTCGGACTGGAGGCGAAGGGGTTGCGGCGCAAGGCGCGTCGTGAACTGGCGAACGAATATCTCGAGTTGGTCGGTCTCACCGGATTCGGTGACCGGTACCCGCACGAACTGTCCGGCGGCATGAAGCAGCGCGTCGCCATCGCCCGCAGCCTGGCCTTCGATCCCGAAGTGCTGCTGATGGACGAGCCGTTCGCCGCGCTGGACGCGCAGACCCGAGAGTCGTTGCAGGACGAGCTGTTACGAATCTGGCGCGCCACCGGCAAGACCATCCTGTTCATCACCCACGGCATCGACGAGGCCGTGTACCTCGGTCAGCGGGTGGCGGTGCTGACCTCGCGACCCGGCCGGGTCAAGGCCGTGATCGATGTCGATATCGAGCGCGACACCGGCGAGGACATCCGTTCCACCGAGGCGTTCCGTTCCTACCGGCACGAGATCTGGTCGCTGTTGCAGAGCGAAGTGCAGCGAGCGCAGGGCCAGGAACGCGAATTGCTCACCGAAAGCTCCGCCGCCGAATCCCGTACCGAAAGGCCGATCCATGTCTAGTGCAGTGGAACTCCTCGCGAAGCCGGTCCGCGCGATCGCGCCGGTCACTCCTCGACCGGCGGCCGAGGCCGTCGAACGCGGACCGTCGGTGGCGCAACGCGTCGCCGCGCTGATCGTCCGGACAGCGTGGCGAATCGCCAAGCCGCTGGTCGCGATCGTCGCCTTCCTGCTGCTGTGGCAGTTCGCGCCGCAGGTGGGATTGGTGGACAAGGTCTTCCTGCCGCCGTTCACCACGGTCGCGCAGGCCTTCATCGACCTGGTGCAGAGCGGTGAGATGTGGACCCATGTCTCGGCCAGCCTCAATCGTTCGCTGAGCGGTTTCGCCCTCGCGCTGGTGATCGCCGTTCCGCTCGGTATCGCCATCGCCTGGTACAAGCCGGTCGCCGACCTGCTCAACCCGATTCTCGAACTGTTCCGCAATACCGCCGCGCTCGCGCTGCTTCCGGTCTTCGTCCTGATCCTGGGTATCGGCGAGACCTCCAAGGTCGCGCTCGTGGTCTACGCGAGTGTGTTCCCCATCCTGCTCAACACCATCACCGGTGTGCGCACCGTGGACCCGCTGCTGATCAAATCGGCTGTGTCACTGGGGCTGACGCCGATCCGGCTGTTCCAGAAGGTGATCCTGCCCGCCGCGATCCCGTCCATCTTCACCGGTCTGCGGATGGCCGCGGCGAGTTCCATCCTGGTGCTGCTGGCCGCCGAGATGGTCGGCGCCCGTGCCGGTCTCGGCTACCTGATCACCGCGGCACAGCAGAATTTCCAGATCCCGAACATGTACGCGGGCATTCTCGCGATCTCGCTGCTCGGCCTGTCGTTCAACGGTCTGCTGGTCACTCTCGAACGCCGGTTCTCGCGTTGGCGCGTCGAATCCAACCACTGACAATTCGTTCCACCGGTTAGGAAACAGATCCACCCATGTCCCCGAAGCAATTCCACATCAACGCCTTCCTCATGGGAGTCGGGCATCACGAGGCCGCGTGGCGTCATCCTCGGACCGAGGAGCAGCGCGTACTCGATGTCGCCCATTTCCAGGAACTCGGGCGGATCGCCGAACGCGGCAAACTCGATTCGGTGTTCTTCGCCGACGGACTCGCGGTGGGGCCACGTATCGAACGCAATACCCTCGCGGTATTCGAGCCGGTGACCCTGCTGGCCGCCATCGCCTCGGTCACCTCGAAGGTCGGGCTCATCGCGACCGCGTCGACCACCTACAACGAGCCGTTCAACCTCGCCCGCAAATTCGCCTCGCTCGATCACATCAGCCACGGGCGGGCCGGGTGGAATATCGTGACCTCCGCCGGTGAGGACGAGGCGCTGAACTTCGGTTACGACGAGATTCCAGAGCACGCGCGGCGTTACGAACGGGCTCAGGAATTCGTCGATGTCGCCGTTCGACTCTGGGACAGCTGGGAATCGTCGGCGATCGTGCTCGACCCGAAGGAAGGCGTTTTCGCCGATCCGTCGAAGGTGCACACCATCGATTACGACGGTCCGCGCTTCCGGGTGCGCGGACCGCTGAATTCCCCGCGCAGCCCGCAGGGACGTCCGCTGCTGGTACAGGCCGGGTCCTCGGAGAGCGGTAAGGATTTCGCTGCGCGGTACGCCGAGGCGGTGTTCACCGCGCAGCGCACCCTCGCCGAGGGACAGGCCTTCTACCGCGACCTGAAGTCACGGCTGGCCAAATACGGGCGTTCGGCCGACGAACTGAAAGTGCTGCCGGGACTGGTGCCCTATATCGCCGATACCGAGGAGGAGGCGAAGGCGCTGGAACAGGAGTTCACCGATCTGATCTCCCCCGATTACGCGCTCGGTCAGCTCTCACGACTGGTCGGCGTCGACCTCACCCAGCACGCGCTGGACGCACCGCTGCCCCCACTGCCCGAGGTCACCGAATTCGAAGGTAACAAGAGCCGGTTCAGCCTGGTCAAGGAATTGGCCGAGAACGAGAACCTCACGGTGCGTCAGCTGATCGGCAAACTCGGCGGTGGACGCGGGCACCGGTCCTTCGCGGGCACTCCCACCCAGATCGCCGACGAATTGCAGAGCTGGTTCGAGAACGGCGCGGCGGACGGATTCAACATCATGCCGCCGTATCTGCCCGGCGGCCTGGAGGATTTCGTCGACAAGGTCGTCCCGATCCTGCAGGAGCGCGGACTGTTCCGGACCGATTACGAATCCGACACGCTGCGTGGGCATTACGGGCTCGACGCGGTCGAGAGCCAGTTCGCCGAAGTTCGCACCGAAGCGAGCGCATGACCTCGTGTTCGGAGTCCGCACCGCTACCCACGCCGATGGATTCCCTGCGCCCGTTGGTGTTCACGGTCTACGTGCCCACACTGGCGCGGGGTATCGGAATGGGCGCCGCCGCACCGGTGATGACACTCACCGCGCTCGATCTCGGTGCGTCGGTGGCGGTCGCGGGCTTATCGGTGGCCCTGGTCGGCCTCGGCCAGGTACTCGGCGATATTCCGGCCGGGCAATTGGTGGCGCGGGTCGGCGAACGGGCCTCGACCATCGGTGGCACGACGGTCGGTTTGATCGGAGTGCTGCTGTGTCTGCTCGCGCCGAATGTGTTGGTGCTGTGCGCGGCGCTGCTGATCGTCGGACTGTCCAATGCCGTGTGGGGGCTGGCGCAGATGACGTACATGGCCGAGGCCATCGTCTTCGAGCGGCGAGCCCGAGCGATGTCGCTGTTCGGCGGGGCGATGCGACTGGGGTTCTTCGTCGGCCCCTTCCTGGGCGCGCTGGCGATTCTCGGGATGGGCACCAGGGGCGGTTTCGCGGTGCAGTTCGTCGCCTTCCTGCTCGCGGGCTGGATGATGGCGCGCACACCGTTGCCCGGCGTCGGCGGTCCGGCCCTGGTCGCGGCGCCGCCGCTGTCGCTGATCGGCGTCGGGCGACTGCACCACCGGGTGCTTCTCACCCTCGGCGCGGGATCGCTGCTGATGGGCGCGGCGCGGGCCTCACGCGAAGTGATCCTGCCGCTGTGGGCCAACCACATCGGCATCGGCGCGGCCACCGCCAGTCTGCTCTTCGGGATAGGAGCGGCGCTGGAACTGGTTTTCGCCTACCCGGCCGGACATCTGATGGATCGGTTCGGGCGCAGTCCCGTCGCGGTGCCGTCGCTGGCCATCCTCTCGGTCGCGTATCTGGCAGTGCCGCTCACCTATTCGACGATCACACTCGGCGCGGTGGCGATCGCGATGGGAATCGGCAACGGCATCGGCAACGGGGTGATCATGGTGCTCGGCGCGGACGTGGCCCCGGCCGCGATCCGCTCGGAATTCCTGGCGGCGTGGCGTCTCACCCACGACGGCGGCGCGTTCGGCGGACCGCTGCTGATCGGCACGCTCGCGACCGCCGCGCCACTTGCGGTGGCGGCCTTGACCATCGGCGGGGTCGCGGCACTCGGCGCGACGGTGATGGCGCGCTATATCCCGGTGTACGTCCCCTGGCCACCCGCCGGGCAACGATCGGAACCCTCCAACCAAAGGTGACACCATGACCGAAATCGATGTTCTCGTCCTCGGCGGCGGCCCGGCGGGCACCTGGGCCGCGTTGAAGGCGGCCGCGACCGGGGCCTCGGTCACACTGGCGGACAAGGGATTCTGCGGTAGCAGCGGCGCGACGGCCGCGGCGGGCACCGGCATCTGGTACGTGCGGCCGGAAGCCGAACTGCGCGAGAAGGCGATGGCGAGCCGCGAAGCGCTCGGCGGCCACCTCGCCGACCGGGAGTGGATGACGCGGGTTCTGGACGAAACCTACGACCGCGTCAACGAACTCGCCGAGGCCGGTCGCTACCCGTTCCCGGTGAGCCCGGACGGCACCTCGCTGCGCACCGGCGTGCAGGGACCGGAATATATGAAACGCCAACGGCTTCGGGTGCAGCGCGCGGGTGTGACGATCCTCGATCACAGTCCGGCGTTGGAACTGCTCAGGACCGCCGACGGCGCGGTCGCGGGCGCGCGCCTGCACCGACTCGCGGACGGAACGCGTGTCGATATCGCCGCCCGCGCGGTGGTTCTTGCCACCGGTGGCTGCGCGTTCCTGTCGAAAACGCTGGGTTGCAACGTCAATACCGGCGACGGCGCGTTGATGGCGGTGGAGGCGGGCGCCGAGCTGTCCGGCATGGAATTCTCCAACGCCTACGCCATCGCCCCGGAATTCACCTCGGTCACCAAGACCGCGTACTACGGTTTCGCCACCTTCTATCTCGGCAACGGCGAGGTCTTGAAGGGCGCGTCGAGCAAGGGCGGACGTTCCGTCATCGCGCGGACCCTGCTGTCCGAGCCGGTGTTCTGCACACTCGATCAGGCCGACGAGACCCAGCGTCGGGCCATGCGCGTGGGTCAGCCCAATTTCTTCCTCACCTTCGACCGGCTCGGCATCGACCCGTTCACCGACCGTTTCCCGATCACGCTGCTGCTGGAGGGCACGGTGCGCGGCACCGGCGGGGTGCGGGTGGCGGGGGCGGACTGCTCGACCGGCGTGCCCGGTCTCTACGTCGCCGGCGATGTCGCCACCCGCGAGCTGATCTGCGGCGGGTTCACCGGCGGCGGCAGCCACAATGCCGCGTGGGCCATGTCCTCGGGCAGCTGGGCCGGTGCGGGCGCGGCTCGATACGCACTGCGCCAAGGGAATTCGTCCGGCGACCGCAAACGCTTCGGCGCCGGTGAGATCGGTCTGCGCCCCACCGGACGGATCGATTCCGGGCTCTCCCACGGCGAGATCGTGGCCGCGGTGCAACGCGAGGTGCTGCCCTACGAGAAGAACTACCTGCGCCACGGCGACCGTCTGCGTCCCGCACTGGCCGCACTGGACGACGTGTGGTTCGCCGCACGCGAGGGACTCGATCACACGGGCACCGATCCGTCGAAGGTCCGCTCGGCCGCCGCGATGACGGCGCACGCCAGGTGGATGTACACCGCCGCGCTGGCCAGGACCGAATCACGCGGCATGGCGCGGCGCGAGGAATTCCCCGATCTGGATCCCGCGCAGCACCACCGACTGCTCACCGGTGGACTCGACGAGATCTGGACCGCGCCGGAACCGGTATTCCTCGCGGGCGCGGAGTTGGTGTCGGCATGATCGAAGTCGTCTCGGCCGAACGCTGCATCGAATGCGATAAATGCATCGAGGTCTGCCCCACCCACGTCTTCGATCGCGGCGCGGACGGCATTCCGGTGCTCACCAGGCAATCCGATTGCCAGACCTGCTTCATGTGCGAGGCGTACTGCCCGGTCGACGCCCTGTTCGTCGCGCCGCGCACCGAACCGCTGCCCGCGGGCGACCCGCAACTCGACGAGTCCTATCTGATCGAACGCGAACTGCTCGGCAGTTACCGCAGGAAACTCGGTTGGGGCGGCGGACAACTCGGCGCGCGCGTCGCCATCGGCCCCGAACTGCCATGATCCCGCTGACCAAACGGCGCGAGGTCGACTTCATGCGCGTGTTTCGCAGTGCCTGTCGCCCCACGATCGGCCCCGAGACCAGCCCGCCCGACTCTCCCGAATGAGTTCGCCATGACCGCTGTACACGAGAACCCGACCATCCTCGCCACCGAAGCCGCCGAGACCGTGCGTATCGAGCCGGTCGCCGGTCATATCGGCGCCGACATCTCCGGCGTCGATCTGCGCGAGACGCTGACCGACGCGCAGGTCGAGGCGATCACCTCCGCGCTGCACACCTACAAGGTGCTGTTCTTCCGCGACCAGCACATCGGCCACGCCGAGCAGATCGCCTTCTCCCGGCGTTTCGGCGCGGTCACCCCGTCGCATCCCTACGACACCGACGCGCCGACCGAATTCCCGGAGATCCTCGCCGTCGACAGCCGCCTGTACGAGAAGCGGTTCGGGGTGCGCAAGGTCAGCTACACCAATCACTGGCACACCGATGTCTCATCGCTGATCAACCCGCCCGCCGCGTCGATCCTGCGCGCCGAGATCGCCCCCGTGCGCGGTGGTGACACCCGGTGGACCAACCTGGCCGCCGCCTACGCGAACCTGCCGGAATCACTGCGCGGTTTCCTCGACGGACTGCGGGCCGAACATCGTTTCGGCGGTCGCAAACCCGCCTGGAGCGATGACAGCGACTACGCCAAGAAGGTCGCCACCGCCCCGCTGGTCACCGAACATCCGGTGGTCCGGGTGCATCCGGTGACCGGCGAACGCGCGCTGTTCGTGAATCCGGGTTTCACCACCCGCATCGTCGGGCTCAGCCCCAGCCAGAGCGACGCGCTGCTGGAACTGCTGTTCGACGAGATCTCCAACCCGGCTTACACGGTGAGTTTCCGCTGGAGAGAGGGCAGCATCGCGTTCTGGGACAACAGGGCCACCGCGCACCTGGCGCCGAGCGATCTGGACCACCTCGACGTCACCCGCGTGCTGTACCGCACCACCCTCGAGGGTGACATCCCGGTCGGTGTCGATGGACGCCCGTCGACCTCCATCTCCGGGAAACAGTTCACCGGCGCCTAGACCGGACAGACGGGTCCGGTCGAGCGTCGTTCGGCCGGACCCGTCCGCGCGGGTCGCCTAGGCTCGGGGTTGCACGCAGGCAGCGCCGAACTCTTGACCCGCGTTCGACCACCCGCGACAGTGTTCGGCGGCCCACGCCGTCACCGCGGCGCGTCATCGCGCGGGGTCACCGCGACGAGGTTCGAGCAACGACAGAGGAGATTTCAGTGCGTTTCGGTATCTTCATCCCACAGGGTTGGCGACTCGACCTGGTCGGAATCGATCCCGCGTCACAGTGGACCGTCATGCGCGACCTCGCCCAGCGCGCCGACGCGAGCGACATCTGGGAATCACTGTGGGTCTACGACCACTTCCACACCGTGCCCGTGCCGACCGAGGAAGCCACCCACGAGGCGTGGACGCTGATGTCGGCGTTCGCCGCGACCACCTCGCGGATCCGGCTCGGCCAGATGTGTACGGCGATGAGTTATCGCAATCCCGCCTACCTGGCGAAGGTCGCCGCCACCGTCGACCTGATCTCCGGCGGCCGCGTCGAAATGGGTATCGGCGGCGGCTGGTACGAACACGAATGGCGCGCCTACGGTTACGGATTCCCGTCCGCGGGCGATCGGCTGCGCCGCCTCGACGAGGGCGTGCAGATCTTCCAGCAGGCCTGGACCAAGGGCGAGGCGACCCTGGACGGCAAGCACTACCAGGTCGACGGTGCCATCGTCCGCCCGCTTCCGTTGCAGGAAGGCGGAATTCCGCTCTGGATCGCGGGCGGCGGCGAGAAGGTGACCCTGAAGATCGCGGCCAAATACGCGCAGTACACCAACTTCAGCGGCGTCCCCGAGGAATTCACGCACAAATCCGAACTGCTGCGCGCACACTGCGCCGATGTCGGCACCGATTTCGACGCGATCGTGCGGTCGTCGAATTTCAACGCCGCCATCGGCGCGACCGAGGCCGAAGTCGAGGAGCGGTTGCGCACGCTCCAGGATCGGCTCGCGAAGTTCGTCGGGGCCGAGGCCGCGGCGGCGCAGATCGACAATGTGTACCGCACCAGCGCGGCGGTCGGCACTCCCGAGCAGGTGATCGAAAAGCTCACCGCCGTCAAGGGACTCGGACTCGAGTACGCGATCCTGAACTTCCCGGAGACGGCCTACGACACCTCGGGCGTGGAGTTGTTCGAACGCGAGGTCGCGCCGGCGTTGGCGTGATCGGGGCGGAGCGGTTCGCGGTGTGATGTCCCGCGAACCGCCCCGGCGACTACCGCCACGCGGGCGTCTTACGCCATCGATCCACCGAATCGTCGGTGATCCGTTCGTGGGAACGCACCATCATCCGTTCCATTACCGCCATCCGCTGCCGCTGCACCAGCACCTGTCGCAATGCCGCGTGCACCGTGTCCTCCGGCGTGGTGGTGCCGAGCAGCGCCCCGACCACCGCCAGCACCGCGTCGTCCACATCGATCGTCACCTCGGACATACCCGCACCTCCCGCTCACCCGCCCCCACCGAATCGTAGGACGACAACGGGTTTCGCAGTACCCCCGACCCGCGTCGTAGCGTGAGCGGGTTCGGTTCGTTGCCTGCTCTTGCCCGGGGCGCGACGAATTCGTGGCGTGGTCAATGTTCGCGCTCGTCGTATTCCGCACGGCGCGCCGCGATATCGGGATTGTGCTCGATGGCCCAATCCGCCAGCGCCACCGCGTGCGGGATCAACGTGACGGCGAGTTCGCTGAGTTCGTATTCGACCCGAGGTGGCACTTCGGCATACGCGGTCCGGATCACCAGCCCGTCCCGTTCGAGTTTGCGCAAAGTGAGCGCGAGCATGCGGTGCGATATTCCGGGAATGTGCTGACGCAATCCGGTGAACCGCAATCGCCCGGTATGCAAGGTCGCGATGATGACCAGGGCCCATTTGTCGGCGATCCGCTCGAGTAACGCGCGAATTGCCCGGCCCTGGTCGCCTCTGATCGCACAGACGTCGGACATGATTACCTCGCTGACGGCCGGGCACACGGATGTAACTTTTGTAAGCTCTCCGATGCTGGTCGACAATGACGCTGTTGACAAGTGGTACTCGAGAGGAGCGCGCGGACATGACCGTGGCCTACTGGATCGTCGCCGGTTTGCTGGCGCTGTTCTACCTGTACTCCGGCGGCATCAAGGTGGTGCGATCGGCGGATCAGCTGCGGCCGATGATGGGCTGGATCGATGCGGTGCCGCTGGCCTTCGTGCGCGCCATCGGCGTGTTGGAGGTTCTCGGCGCGCTGGGATTGATCCTGCCGCCGCTGACGGGAATCGCACCGGTGCTCGCCCTGGTCGCGGCGATCGGGCTCGCGCTGGTCCAGGTCGGCGGGATCGCGGTGCACCTGAGCCGCGGCGAGGTGAAGGTGATCGGGTTGAATATCGCCCTGCTCGTCCTCGCCTGCGTGGCCGCCTGGCTCGCGACCACGTGGCTGTGAACCAACCGCCGAACTAACCGCGCGAGGTGAGACGCCGGACCAGCGCCGGAATTCTCGACGCCGACATCAGCGCGCGGAATTGCCAGCTGTCATCACGTGGCAGGACGCCGCCGCGCTGGGTCGCGTCGAGGAAGTCGTAGAGGGTTTCTCCCTCCTCCATGAGGCCGTTGTCGTCGAAGTGATAGCGGTCGACCGCGGTGCACTGGATGAACCGCCCGCTGCCGTGAATGGCGGGAGCGGTGTCGTCGTACGGGTACAGCCGCAGCGGGCCGTCCCAGTGGCCGCTGCCGACGTAGCGAATCACTATGCGCACCCGGCCTTCCGGCGTGATATCCAGGTAGACCTGACCCGGCAGCGGGTCGTAACGCCAATCGGGAATCGCCTCGAAGAAGGCGAAGTTGTACCGCACGAATTCATCGATGCCGACGATGGTGCGCCCGAAAGTCGTGACGTCGGTGTAGCGCACATCCCTGGCATAGAGTTCGTCGTTCACACTCATATCCCTGACCAGGAAACTCCACCAATACTTCTTGGCCCAGTCCATCACCCAGCTCAGATCGACCCCGAGCTTCTCGTAGAACGCGAGTTTCGCGCCGAACTGGACGAACCATTCCTCGGTATTCGCCTGGAGTTCCGGCTCGGTGATCACCCGTATCGGCACGGCCCGATTGGACTGTAGGAATTCCGGAGCGGGGCGCGACAGTCGCGGACGCCGCAAGGCCTGCTGGAACTGTTCCTCATCGAACACGGCGCATCCTCCTGATCGTCTTCAGGTCCGGATACGCGGTCGCCCTCCAGAACCGAGACAACTAGAATCATATGATTCATGTTGAATCGGGTGATGTCAATCGTCCGGCGGTGGTCGGCAACCGCCGGATCGTCGATGCGAGGATGACGCGGTGAACGCACCCAAGCTGTGGAGGGGCCGGACCCTGCACGACCGGTCGGCCGACCGACGTTCACAACTGCTCGATGTCGCACTGGATCTGCTCGGCACCGAAGGCGCGAACGCCGTCACCATGCGGGCCGTCACCCGGTCCGCGAATCTGAGCCCGCGCTATTTCTACGAGAGTTTCGACAACATCGAAGCGCTGCTGACCGCCGTATACGACCACGTGGAAACGGGCCTACTCGACCGGATGCGCACCGCACCGCGCGGTGGCGAACTCCGAGCCGATATCCGTGTGGCACTGGAAATCTGCGCGGACTACTTCCAGGACGATCCCCGCCTGGCCCGGATCCTGCTCCGAGAACCCCGCCGCGACGACACACTGCGCAGGCACAGCGCCCAGCGCAGCCCCGCATTCATCCTCGCCCTCGCCCCGATCTTCGGAACCGAGTCCGAACCGCTACTGGCCGGCGGCGAAGAGGATCTCGCGATCATCGCCACCGCGATGGCGGGAGCACTCATCGCCCTCTACCTCGACTGGTCCGACAACCGCCTCGACGTACCGCGCGACCGCCTGGTCGATTCAGCGGTCGACGTCGTTCTGGCACTCCTGAATACGCGACGAAGATAGCGCCGACGACAAGGAGCCGTGCTCACCGGACGAGGATCGTCACTCCACTCTCATTGTTCGAGACTCGGGGTTGTAGCGAATCGGGGTGTCGGACAAGATGAACTCTCGACTTCCGAAATCCAGGCTCGACTCCGGCTCGTTCCACCACACTGCCTGGACGGGTTTGCCACCTGCCAGGAACAAGGTTGCATGCGGACCGGGCTGATCGGAATTACTGTTCGATTTCGGCAAGCCGACAAAGCAGGCCAACTGGAGGTCGGTGGCGGATTTACGCTTCAGCGACTCATCGGTGGTAAGAGTACCTACATAGATAACCCGGTCCCACTCCGGCGACCAGCCCGCACGGCCGGCCGTTTCGGCCATCGTCGTGAAATCCACCTGCTGTTCGACAGCATCCTCGAATGCTTGAACCAAAGCCTTTGTGGAGCCCAGCGGCTCCGAACGACTGTTCAGATCAAAGGTCTGCGACGTGCACGCGGCACCCCTGGACTCAGAACCCCCCGGCACACACGCGACGACCATCGACAGAACGCCGACCGCGAGCAGGACAGACGATACGCGCACCACTACTTTCCTCCCGGCATCGGAATTCCACCGCCCGGCAGGATCGCATTCTTTCCGGGAAGAACGGAATTGCTGAATGCGATCTGCCCACCATCGGGGCTGTTCTGAATGACGATCGCCTGGTTGTTGTTGATCGCCTCGAGAACCTTCTGCTGCAGTTCCTCGGGACTCGCATCCGAATTCTGCGCGCCAATCGCTCGACCCAACTGGTTGTTATAGAGATCCATCGCCTCCCGGGCCGCTGGATTACTCCCGTTCATCTCGTGCGCGCTCGCGAAGGTACTCGTCCATTCCGGACCGAACTCCTGCGTCATTCGCGCGTTCCAGTACGCGTGACGAAACGCATCGGAATGCCCGTCCGAGAGAGACTGTTCGTTCTCTTTTTCGGAGAGATTCGGAAAAGCGCTCGCAGCAGCAGTTTTCGCCTCGTCCTGGATCGCGTAGAACTCCATCAACTTGAATGGGCCGTCCACACTCGACGTGGCGAGATCGACCAGCGCTGCCGCCTCTTCTTTCGACATCGCCCTCGGCTCGAACTCCGGGGCGAACATCCGAATCTTGTCGAGCAAGTCACCGGAGGGAAAGACGACTGTCGTATCCGACGCCGCCACCTGATTCTCCCGCAGGATGCGAGCCAACTCGGGATCGGTCGGGATGGAAATCAATGCCTCGCGAACGGATTCGGGGAGATTCTCCAGAACCAGACCGATCTTGCCGTTGTAGAGGAAATCGGCTGTCCAGATGTCGTTCAGCGCACCTTGCAGCGCGCTCTGGTATGCCCGGCGAGTTCGCTCGACCGACAGTGACTTCGTCAGACCGGTGAGGACGTTGTCATCAATCCAGTCCATCAGCGACTTTCTCGACAGCACCTGCCCGTCGTCCTTGTAGAAGAGTTGATACTCGGAGGCTTCGATCTTCCGTACTGTGTCTCTGATCGTCGCGGTGGCTGTATCGAACTGTGAAGCGACTTCGCGTACGGGCGCCGCCATCGAGTCGACCGCATCGACGGTGGCGAGGGCGTTTCTCCGGTCGACCTCGAAGCGGGAACGCATCGCGTCACCGGCCGCGCTGTCGAAGAAGTCGCGAGAATTCTGGACCTCACGGTTGGCCGCTTCGACATCGGTCTCGATGATGTTGGCCAGCGAACTCAATTCGGTCGGGAGCCGTTGAGCGGCACTGAGTTTCCACTCCAGAACGGTGGATATCCTGATCGGGTTCGCGTCGGTCATCGCGGGCCCGCCTGTTCGATCGACTTCGCGTTGGCGCTGTCCTTGGCTTCATACTCGGTGGCCGCGGTGTCGATCTCGTTCGCGACAGCGCGCATCCGGTCCGCGTGATATCGGACGACCTTGTCGAGCGCCTCGAGTGTTTCCTGCACCCGGGCGAACGTCTGCGATTTGTCCGTGCCCTCACGAGCGGCGTCACGCGTGGCCTTCGCCAAGGGTTGATGGCTTTCGACGATGCCCGCCTGCCATCGCAAACTCGTCGCCAACTCTCGCATTTCGACCGGATCGACGTTCACCGTATTCCTCGCGAATCCTGTTGCGCCCGAACGGACTCGTAGGCACTTCTGGCATCGATGACGGCCGCCGCGTGCGCGCGATCATGGCAGTCGACGATGAGTTCGGCGAACCGCTCCGGACCGTGCTCCATCGCGAATTCGTTCAGCCGCAGATGTGTGATCGCGCCGTAGATATCGACCTCGATGTGAACGGAGCCGTCCGGCGAGTACGACGTGCCGCGGACCTCGCCGACGGCTGCGTTGAGTTCGGCGACGCGGTGGGCGAGCCGATCCAGATCCTCAGTCATTGCCGACCCGTGAACGTGACGAATCCGATTCGAATGTGTCGACGGCCTGTTCGATGGCCGCGGCGTGGGCGATCCGGTGCTGCTCCATGAGAATCGCGGCCAAACGGTCCGGCCCGTCATCCATCGCGTAGTCGGCGACATAGAGCCGAGTGATCCGACCTGCCGGGTCGGTCTCGACGGCGACACTCCTGTCGTTGGAGCTCGATTCACCACGGATCGACGCGATCCGCCGGTCCAGCTCGGTGTCGACTCGCCCAGTACTCACATCCCACCCCCTGCTTCGCATCCTTCGGAACGGCCTGGGCAGCACAATCCCCCAGCGCACCGTATACGGTTCGAAGAAGGTCCGCAAAAAGTAGGCGACCGCGAATCCCGCTGTCACCTGGATGATCTGTCGCGATCCGCGCCGACCATCGCAGCCGACCGGACGCGCGCACGGACACTACGCGTACTCACGCATCCGGCACCGAGGCTGTCGGAGCGCAAACGCGCCTCACACGGCGAACAGCTCCGGGCGACCGTTGCCTGTGGTCACCCGGAGCTGGAGAATCACAGCATGCAGCTGACGCAGCCCTCTACTTCGGTTCCTTCCAGGGCCATTTGGCGCAGGCGGATGTAGTAGAGGGTTTTGATGCCCTTGCGCCAGGCGTAGATCTGGGCCTTGTTCAGGTCGCGGGTGGAGGCGGTGTCCTTGAAGAAGAGGGTCAGCGACAGGCCCTGGTCCACGTGTTGGGTGGCGGCGGCGTAGGTGTCGATGATCTTCTCGTAGCCGATTTCGTAGGCGTCGTCGTAGTACTCGAGATTGTCGTTGTCGAGGTAGGGGGCCGGGTAGTAGACGCGGCCGATCTTGCCTTCCTTGCGGATCTCGATTTTCGACGCCACCGGGTGGATCGAGCTGGTGGAGTGGTTGATGTAGGAGATCGAACCGGTCGGCGGGACGGCCTGCAGGTTCTGGTTGTAGATGCCGTGCTCCATGACCGAGGCTTTCAGCTCGCGCCAATCGTCCTGGGTCGGGATGCGCACGCCCGCGTCGGCGAAGAGCCGGGCGACGCGTTCGGTCGCGGGCTCCCACACCCGATCGGTGTACTTGTCGAAGTATTCGCCGGTGGCGTACTTCGATTCCGGGAAACCGCCGAAGTAGCTGCCGCGCTCGATCGCGATCCGGTTCGAGGCTCGAATCGCGTGGTAGACAACGGTGTAGAAGTAGATGTTGGTGAAGTCGATGCCTTCTTCGGACCCGTAGTGCACCCGTTCACGGGCCAGGTATCCGTGCAGGTTCATCTGGCCGAGGCCGATCGCGTGCGACTGGTTGTTGCCCTGTTCGATCGAGGGCACCGAGTAGATGTGGGTCTGATCCGACACGGCGGTCAGCGCGCGGATCGACACCTCGATGGTCTGCGCGAAATCGGGCGAATCCATCGCCTTGGCGATGTTCAGCGAACCCAGGTTGCAGGAGATGTCCTTGCCGACCTTGGAATAGGACAGGTCGTCGTTGAACTCCGACGGCGTGGAGACCTGGAGGATCTCCGAGCACAGGTTCGAGTGGGTGATCTTGCCCGCGATCGGGTTGGCCCGGTTCACCGTGTCCTCGAACATGATGTACGGGTAGCCCGACTCGAACTGCAATTCGGCGATGGTCTGGAAGAATTCGCGCGCCTTGATCTTCGACTTGCGGATCCGCTTGTCGTCGACCATCTCGTAGTACTTCTCGGTGACGTCGATATCGGCGAACGGCTTGCCGTAGATGCGTTCCACGTCGTAGGGCGAGAAGAGGTACATGTCCTCGTTCTTGCGCGCCAGTTCGAAGGTGATGTCGGGGATGACGACGCCGAGCGAGAGCGTCTTGATGCGGATCTTCTCGTCCGCGTTCTCGCGCTTGGTGTCGAGGAACCGGTAGATATCGGGGTGGTGGGCGTGCAGGTACACCGCGCCCGCGCCCTGACGCGCACCGAGCTGATTGGCGTAGGAGAAGGAGTCCTCGAGCAGTTTCATGATCGGGATGACACCCGAGCTCTGGTTCTCGATCTTCTTGATCGGCGCGCCGTGCTCGCGAATATTGCTGAGCAGCAACGCGACTCCGCCGCCGCGCTTGGACAGCTGCAACGCGGAGTTGATGGAGCGCCCGATGGACTCCATATTGTCCTCGATGCGGAGCAGGAAGCACGAAACCGGCTCGCCGCGTTGCTTCTTGCCCGAGTTGAGGAAGGTCGGGGTCGCGGGCTGGAAGCGGCCGTCGATGATCTCTTCGACCAGTTTGCTCGCGAGCACCTCGTCACCGGCGGCCAGCGTCAGCGCGACCATCACGACGCGGTCCTCGAACCGCTCGAGGTAGCGCTTGCCGTCGAAGGTCTTGAGCGTGTACGAGGTGTAGTACTTGAACGCGCCGAGGAAGGTCGGGAACCGGAACTTCTTCGCGTAGGCCTGCTTGAACAGCTTCTTGATGAACGGGCGGCCGTACTGCTCGAGAACCTCTGCCTCGTAGTAGTTCTCGTCGACCAGGTAGTCCAGCTTCTCCTCCAGATTGTGGAAGAAGACGGTGTTCTGGTTGACGTGTTGCAGGAAGTACTGGTGCGCGGCCTCCCGATCCTTGTCGAACTGGATCTCGCCGTTCGGGCCGTACAGGTTCAGCATCGCGTTGAGGGCGTGGTAGTCGAGTACCTCGCTGGCCTCCGCGTTGCGGACCGGTGCCTGCTCTAGACGAGCTGCTTTACCGGTCGGTGCGGTGGTTGCTGTTGCCAAAACAATCCCAATCCCTCTCGGACGCGTTCCACGTCCTCAGCGGTTCCCATGAGTTCGAAGCGATACAGGTACGGCACCCCGCATTTGCGCGAGATCACCTCTCCCGCATAACAGAAGGTATCGCCGAAGTTCGTGTTGCCCGCCGCGATGACCCCGCGCAGCAGAGCGCGATTGTGCGGATCGTTGAGGAACTTGGCGACCTGCCGCGGGACGAAATCCTTGTCGGATCGGTCACCCCCCAGCACGTGCCGACCGCCCCCGTAGGTGGGAACGATCAGCACGTACGGTTCGTCGACGCGCAGCGAATCGGCGGTGTGCAGTGGTATTCGAGTCGCCGGGATTCCCAGCTTCTCGACGAAGCGGTGCGTGTTCTCCGATGCGCTGGAGAAGTACACCAGCGCGGCGGGAGCGGAGCCTGCGGAGTGACCCGAATACCCCAGGGTGGAAACTTCGGTCATGCCGACTACCTCCCCTCCCCTGTCGGAACGAACGGGACGGGTCAGGCCGCCACGGTCGCGAGAGATTTGATGCGGTCGGGCCGGAACCCGGACCAGTGGTCCTCACCGGCGACGACGACCGGCGCCTGCAGGTACCCCAGCGCCATGACGTAGTCACGGGCCTCGTCGTTCACGGAGATGTCGACGACTTCGTATTCCACCCCGACCTTGTCGAGCGCCTTGTAGGTGGCATTGCACTGGACGCAAGCGGGCTTGGTATACACGGTGACGGTCATATATCCCTCTCTCCTATGCCTAGTCCACAGCCGGTGATCCGTATGCCGATCGATCGAGCGACCGGTGAACGGCCGCTGGCGATGCATGCTCCGATGTACGCTGCGCAAACTCCTGGATCCGACTCGGAAATCCCCTTCGACCCCTGCTCAGGCCCTTCGGGCCGAGATGGTTCACGCGGTGGATTCCTGCCGTCTTCCAGTGAGCAAGACACTACACCTAGTGGCCGACAGATTCATACAACACGACATGTTGCGAGTCGCACGGATGTAATTCCCACGCGGTAAGTCCCAGGACAGTCGATTCACCACCCGACACGAGGGTGGCATACATCACAATTTCATACCGGAGCTTATTCCCAGCAAACACATACGGCACCCGTGTCACACCGGCCACGACCGTATCGCCCGCCCCTGCCGCAGCACCCGGGAACACCGGGCACACGAGATCGCCCCCGTCCCGGATCGGACACGGAGGCGATGGTCGCAAACGCGAGTCGAGCCCCGCTAACCGGGGCGGCCGACGGCGAGCAGTCGCAGCCAGGCGCGCGAATACGCGGGTTCAAGCGGGGCGGAATCGGGCGGACGCGGCGGTTCCGCCGCCGGGCAGCCCGCTCGGACGGGCGCGCGGTGGAACACGTCCCGCAGACCGGCGGTCAGGTCGAGCGTTTCGGCGAGGGCGGTGACGAGCGCGCGGTCGTGTCGGGCCAGCGCTTCGACCACCTCATCTGTTGTCTGCTCGGTCATCTCGATCCCTCTCGTCGCCGGCCATGATCGCCAGTGCGCGGCGTGCCTTCTTCAGGCTGCCACGCACCGCTTCGGGGCTGATCTTCAGCTCCTCCGCGATCTCTTTGGGAGTGAATCCGAACATGATCCACGCCATGATCTGGCGTTGCCGCCCCGGCAGCCGTGCCAGTACGCGCTGCGCCGTGTCGTTGCCGAGGAATTCCACCTCGGGCGGTGTCAGAGCGGAGCGCTGCTCAGCGAGGAGTTCGCGCGGGTGTTCGTACCGCGACGTCCTTGCCCGCAGGAATTTGCGGTGCGCGACATGGAAGCACCACGCCGACGGGGAGGTGATCCTCGGCCAGGAGCGATAGGCCTCGATCATGGTCTCCTGCGCGATATCGGCCGCGTCGGCGGGCTGCGCGCCGTGGCGGATCACGAAGGCCACCAGTCGCGGCATGAAATCCCGATAGAAGGCGGCGAACTCCTCGCGGTCGACGCCCGCGCGATGCGCCGCCGCCCGCACCCTGGCCCGCTCGGCGGCGTCCTCGGCGAGCACGAGCTGCTCGATCAGTCGCGGCGAGGCGTCGGCCAATCGGTCGAGCATGCGCCGCGCCAGCGCGAGTGCCGCCTGTTCGCCCGTGCAGCCGAGCCGTTCGGCGTGTTCGGTGACGATCCGGAAGATCTCCACGTCGTCGACCAGTTCCGGATCGCTGAGCAGTTCGTCGATGGTCATGCCGAGCATCGCGTCGCGTCGGCTCAGTTCGACTTCCGGCAGCCAGCTCAGCCGCCACCCCCCACCGACCGACCACGCCGACTCCGGCGTGCGGTCGCTGGTCATCGACCGGTCAGTGACGTAGATCGTCATCACGGGCCCCCGTTCGAGCCTGCTGTCGCGCAGCTGTCCCACCAGCATGGGCGCGATATCCCGGATCGGCGAACTCTTCGGAGGGAGGCACGCACTGCCACGTCGGCACCAGCCCCCTATCCCGGCGCAGCGTACTGCGCAACTGCATACCCGCGATCCCGGCCTGCACCACCTGTATGGCGAGACCCGCGATCACCACGACCGCACCGACCACGTCCCCGTTCATCGAGTTGCCTTTCCAGACGTACCGCTTTGCCCATGTAGTGGCGTGCGGCGGCCCGAACGTGAACTCGTGCGACGACGAAGGCAATACCGAAATGATCACGGGCGAACCGAGACCGTCGGCCACACGGACAAGACCGCCTCCGGCCCGGAAACCGGGACGGAGGCGGTCTGAGGAAACGGCGTTCGGCCGAGGCGTCGTCAGTGCGTCAGGCGGAGACCAGGGTGCCGCGCGCGGCCTCGACCAGCGCGGCGACAGCGCCCGCGAGTTCGGTCAGCGCCTGCGCGTCCTCACGCGGGTGCGCGTCGGCGAAACGCTCGCCGAAACCGGCGAAGTGCAGGTGCGCTTCCTCGATGACCCGTCCACCGGCGACGCCGACCGACTTGACGGTGTCGCCGTGGGCCCACTTCGCGGCGTTCGGGCTGATCGAACCGCTCAGCACGGCGACCGGGCGATCCTTGAGCGCGCCCGCGCCGTACGGGCGGGAGGCCCAGTCGATGGCGTTCTTGAGTACCGCGGAGGTGGTCCCGTTGTATTCGGGGGTTACCAGCAGCAGGCCGTCGGCGGCGGCGACGGCGTCACGCAGCGCCTGGGCGGCGGCGGGCACCGAACCGGGGACGTCGATGTCCTCGTTGTAGAACGGGATATCCCCGAGCCCTTCGTAGATGGTGACCTCGACACCCTCGGGCGCGGTCTGGACGGCGGCCTCAGCGAGTTTGCGGTTGATCGACGCGGCGCGAAGGCTGCCGACAAGTGCGAGAATGCGGGGCTGGCTCATGACGACTCCTGGTCTACTGAATGCTGTATCCGAACTTTCACTCTGCACTAACCGGACTATGGTCCGATTCCATTCCCCCAGAAAGCCCGACAGGCCCGTGACCTACAGCACACCCCTGCCCGACGAGGCCGAGCCCGGTGAACCCGCACCGGCGCCCCGTCTGCTCGGCATCGGCGCGCCCCTGCTCGGCGCTCCGGAGCCCACCGAACGGGCCGACGCGGCGCGCAACCGGCGATTGCTGCTGGACACGGCCCAACAGTTGGTGCGCGAGCACGGCGTCGACGCGCTGACGATGGACGAACTCGCCAAACGCGCGGGCGTCGGCAAGGGCACGGTCTTCCGCCGCTTCGGCAGCCGTTCGGGTCTGATGCGCGCCCTGCTCGACCATTCCGAACGCAAATACCAGGACGCGTTCATGTTCGGACCGCCGCCGCTCGGGCCCGGCGCGCCGGCGGTGCGGCGCCTGGTCGCGTTCGGACGGGCGCGACTGCTCGATATCGAGGTCGAGGGCGAACTACATCGCGCGGCGGAGATCAGCGAGGCGGGCGAACGCTACACCGGCGGCCCCTACAACCTGCTGAAGACCCACGTGTCGATATTGCTGCGCGAGGCGGGCGCGACCGGGGAGATCCCGCTGCTGGCGGATACCGTGCTCGCGGTGCTGGACGCCCCGCTCGTGATGTACCAGATGCGGGTCCTCGGGTACGACCGCGTACAGATCGGCGACAACTGGGAAGCCTTCATAGAGCGGATCGTCGGGCCGCGTCCGCCAGTAGAGTGAGCTGCCATGGGCAGTGTGCGTGAACAGATAATCTCCGAGTTGGGCGTCCAGCCGACTATCGAGCCGAAGGTCGAAGTCCGACGTCGCGTCGATTTCCTCGTGGGGTTTCTGCGAAGCACGCCCGCACGGGGTTTCGCGCTCGGCATCAGCGGCGGTCAGGACAGCGCGCTCACCGGGCGGCTGTGTCAGCTGGCCGTCGAGCAATTGCGCGCGGACGGGATGGCGGACGCCACCTTCGTCGCGGTCCGGCTGCCCTACGGTGTCCAATCCGACGAGGTCGACGCCAGGGTCGCCATGCGGTTCGTCCAGCCCGACCGCTCGGTGGTCGTCAATATCCGGCCTGGAGCCAACGCGGTGGCGGGCGAGGTGGCCTCGGCGCTGTCGGTGGACAAACTCCGGGATTTTGTACGCGGCAACGTGAAGGCCCGCGAACGCATGGTCGTCCAGTACGCCATCGCGGGCCAGGAGAATCTGCTCGTCGTCGGGACCGATCACGCGGCCGAGGCGGTCACCGGCTTCTTCACCAAATACGGTGACGGCGGCGTCGATCTCACACCGCTCACCGGACTCACCAAACGCCAGGGCGCGGCGCTGCTCCAGGAACTCGGCGCGCCGAGCAGTATCTGGTCGAAGGTTCCCACCGCCGATCTGGAGGACGACCGGCCCGCGCTGCCGGACGAGGAAGCCCTCGGCCTGCGCTACAGCGAGATCGACGACTACCTCGAGGGGATGGACGTCACTCCCGAGGTCGCCGAGAAGCTGGAGACCATCTACCGCAACACCCGGCACAAGCGCACCGTTCCGGTGACACCGCTCGACACCTGGTGGCGCTGACCGTTATTCGGCGTGCGAGGCAGGGCGATGAACTCCGCTCGGTCGGTGCGCTGGCGATGACGGCCTCCGCTCACCCGGTGATCTCCGCGATCCGCCGGGTGAGGAATCGGCGGACCTGGTCGTTGGCGGCCAGGTCCACCGCCTGCCGGTAGTACTCGACGGCTTCGGTCTTGCGACCCGCGCGCGACAGCAGATCCGCGCGGGTGGCCGCGACCAGGTGCGAACCGGCGAGGCGCGGGTGATCGGCGACGGCGTCCAGTGCGGTCAAGCCCGCCTGGAATCCGTCGCGGAAGCCGACCGCGACGGCCCGGTTCACCTCGGCGACCGGTGAGCGGGTGTACCGGAGCAATTCGTCGTACCCGCCCACCACCGCGCGCCAATCGGTCCGCGCCCAGGTCGCGGCGAGGGCGTGCGCGCCCGCGATCCGCGCCTGTGCCAGATACGGTCCGCTACCGCCGGTTTCGGCGGCCGAGATCAGACAGCGCAGGCCCGCGTCGATCTCGGCGCGGTTCCACCGGCTGCGGTCCTGTTCCTCCAGGGGCACCAGTTCGCCGTCGGCGGAACGGCGTTCGGCGCGGCGGCTGTCGTTGAGCAGCATGAGGGCGAGCAGGGCGCGGGCCTCGGGTTCCTCCGGCAGCAGGACACACAGCAGTCTGCCGAGCCGAACGGCCTCGTCGCACAGTTCGTCCCGGATCGCCGAAGGTCCGGCGGTCGCGAAGTAACCCTCGCTGAAAACCAGGTAGACGCACGCCAATACGGCCGGGGTGCGTTCGGGCAGCAGATGCGCGGGCGGCACCCGCAGCGGGATACCGGCGGCGCGGATCTTCGCCTTGGCGCGGGTGAGTCGTTGCGCGACCGTGTGTTCGGGTTGCAGGAAGGCCCGCGCGATCTCGGCGGTCCGCAACCCGCACACCAGTCGTAGCGTCAGCGCCACTCGCGATTCGACGGAAAGAGCGGGATGACAGCAGGTGAAGATCATCCGGAGCTGATCGTCGACGACCGGCGACATCTCGATCTCCTCCGACTCGACGGCGAGCGCGCCGATCCGGCCGTCGTCGAGCCGGAAGGCATTGTGTTCCTTGATGGTTCGGGTGGATTCGCGCCGCAGCCGATCGAGGGCGCGGTGGCGTGCCGCGGTGGTGATCCAGGCTCCGGGATTCGCGGGCATCCCGGCGACGGGCCAGGTGCGCAACGCGTCGGCGAAAGCCTCCTGCACCGCGTCCTCGGCGGTCGCGATATCGCCGACCATACGGGCGACCGTGGCCAGCGCCCGGCCGAATTCGGCACGGTAGACACCGTCGATCGATTCGGCCGGGTCCGGCACGGTCAGCCCGCGAGGTCGACGATGCGACGCACCTCGGTGTGACCGCGCTCGGCCAGCGGGATCGCGGCCGCGATCTCGGACGCTTCGTCCCGGTCCGAAGCCGCGAACAGGTAGATCCCGTCGACCACGTCCGTGAATTCGGGGCTCGGTCCGTCGCTGATGCGCAGTTCCCCGTCGCGTACCCGCACCGTGGTCGCCGTCGTCGGCGGCGTCAGCGCGCCGCCGCCGCGGATCGCCGCGGCGAATTTCTCCCCGAACCGCTGGTGCTCGGTCATCGCCGTCTCCCATTCCGGGGTCTCCGGCGCGACGACCGTGTCCGGCGCCGACCACAGCAGCGCCAGCCACCAGTCCGGTCCAGGCGTCTCGTGCGGGGAGTACATGATCATCGGCCGCAATTCCACGGTGCCGTCCTCGGCCGCCGGGATCCGGCGGGCACATTCGATCGCCTCGTCCAGGTCGGCGCAATCCAGGACGTAGAAACCGCCGATCACCTCCGCCTGCTCGGGGTAGGGACCGTCGGTGACCAGTGCCGCGCCCGCACCGGGGCGCACCGTCACCGCCGTCGCCGACGGATACAGGGCGGCGCCGCCCGCTATCGCGGCTCCCGCCCGTTCCTCGAAGGCGCCGTAGCGCGCCACCATCGCCTCGAATTCCGGGGTGCCCGGCCGGGCGTCGGGTCCGTCCTCACGTCCGGTCAATGTCGCCAGGTAGTACATGTCGCCATCCTTCCCAGTGCCGAGGGGATCTCGTACCCCTCTCTACCAGGACGACGAACGCCGGATCGGGATCTCTACATCGATCGGCGAATATTTTCCGGACGGGCCGGGCGCGCGGTCAGCCGCCCGCGAACGGGGGCAGCACATCGACGCGGCGGGTGAGCGCGGCCGCCGGGTCTCGGGTGAGTTCGTCACCGATCAGGTACGCGCAGACCCCGAGCATGGTGTCGAGTCCGGGGCCGTAGGCGGCGGCGAGGGTCAGGCGCAGATCGGCGATGGTGGCATCGGCGGGCAGCTCCAGCACCTCGCTGTCCTTGCCGACGGCATCGGCGATCGCGGCGAAATAGCGGACCTCAACCACCGATGGCTCCCATCGTGCGTTCCGGTGGGACGAAATTCTCGGCGTCGATACCGTGACCCGCCCATTTGTTCCACATCGCGCCGCGCCAGATGGCGGCGATATCGTCGTCGTCGGCGCCACCGCGCAGGGCCTGGCGCAGGTCGAACTCCTGATCGCTGAACAGGCAGGAGCGCAGCATCCCGTCGGCGGTGAGCCGGGTCCGGTCACAGGTGTCGCAGAATTTGCGGGTGACGGTGGCGATGATGCCGACGGTCGCGGGGCCGCCGTCGACGAACCATTTCTCCGCGGGCGCGGACGGATCGCTGCGCCCCGCCTCGGTGAGCGTGAATCGAGCGCCGAGCACGTCGAGCAGTTCGGCGGCGGTCACCATCTCCGCGCGCGCCCACTCGTGATCGGCGTCAAGTGGCATCTCCTCGATGAAGCGCAGTTCACAGCCCTCGTCCAGACACCAGCGCAGCAGATCCGGCGCGCCGGACAGGGTGTCACGCATCAGCACGGCGTTCACCTTCACCGGCGCCAGACCCGCGTCGCGGGCCGCCCTGATACCGGCGAACACCGAATCGAGGCGGTCACGCCTGGTCAGCCGGGCGAATCCGAGCCGATCGACGGTATCGAGCGAGACGTTGACCCGGCCGAGTCCGGCCGCCGCGAGACCGCGCGCGCGATGCCGGAGGCCGACGCCGTTGGTCGTCATCGCCAGCGGTGTCTCGGGCGCCCGCTCGTGACAGCCCTCGATGATCTTCTCCAGATCACGGCGCAGCAGCGGCTCGCCACCGGTGAACCGGACCTCACGCACACCGAGTTCGGTCACGGCGAGCGCGACCAACCGGACGATCTCGTCGACGGTCAGCAGTTCGTCCACCGGGATCGGCGGCAGACCTTCCTCGGGCATGCAGTAGGTGCAGCGCAGTGAACACTTCTCGGTGATCGAGACGCGGAGATCCCGCGCGACCCGCCCGAATCGGTCCACCAGATACGGCGTTTCCGGTCGTCCGTCGAGCGAGGGGCGGCCGGACCGAACCGCGGGAATGCCCATCTCGACCAACGTCACACTCCCATTATGACCACGCCGACCCCGGGAGGACCGTGGGGAGGCGAAACGTCACGGGGTCGCCACGACCTCACGAATGAGCATGTCACGCGGTGAGTCGCGATCGGCGACGACCGCGCGGCCCGGCCGGGGGCGAACGATAGGCTGATTCGCATGAGCTCTCGGCCCGTCCGCATCCCGGCCAGGTCCGTCGACGAGTACCGCGACACCATCGAACGGTTGCTGCGCCCGTTGGCGGCGCGCGCGATCGAATCCGTACCGGTGCCGCGGGCGCTCGGCAGGCAATTGTCCGAGGATGTGCGCTCGCCGGTCGAGTTGCCGGTCTTCCGCAATTCCGCCATGGACGGTTACGCGGTCCGCGCCGACTCGATCGCGGTGACGCCGGTGACACTGCCGATGGCCGGTGTGGTGGCCGCGGGCGACGCGGGCCGGGATCCGTTGCCGCCGGGCGCGGCCGTCAAGGTGATGACCGGCGCACCGATCCCACCGGGCGCCGACTGTGTGGTTCCGGTGGAGGACACGCGGGCCGAGGGCGCGCAGGTCGTCATCGACCGCGGCCGGTCGGCGGGCGAGTTCATCCGCGAACCGGGCACCGATGTGCGGGTGGGCGATCTGCTCGTCCCCGCCGCGACGGCGTTGACCCCGCGGCATATCGCCGCGCTGGCCGCGGTCGGACTCGCCGAGGTGCCGGTATTCGCTCCGGTGCGCGCCGCGGTGATCACGACCGGCGACGAACTCGTGCCCGCCGGACAGCCGTTGCGTCCCGGCCAGATCTACAACTCCAACGGCATCGCGCTCGCCGCCGCGTTGCGCGCCAACGGCGTCACCGTCGTCTCGGTCGAGCACAGTACCGACGATCCCGATGTCTTCCGCCGATTGATCACCGCGGCAACGGGTTCGGCCGATCTGGTGTTCACCTCCGGCGGGGTGTCCAAGGGTGATTTCGAGGTGGTCAAGGATGTGCTGGCACCGATGGGCGGCGAATTCGGCTCGGTCGCGGTGCAGCCGGGCGGGCCGCAGGGCCTGACGGTCGTCGACGGCGTTCCGGTGCTGAGTTTCCCCGGCAATCCGGTGAGCACCATGGTCTCGTTCGAGGTTTTCGCGCGACCGATACTGCGTCGGCTGGCCGGTCTGGAGCCGGTCCTGACGCGCGAGTTGCCGTTGACCGAGCCGGTGCGCTCACCCGGGGGGCGTCGCCAGTTCCTGCGCGGGCGCGTCACCGACGCCGGGGTGGAGTCGGTGTCGGGTCAGGGTTCGCATCTGGTGGCGGCGATGGCGTGGGCCGATGTCCTCATCGATATCGCGGCCGAGACCACCGAACTCCCCGCGGGCGCCACCGTCCGCGTGCTCTCGCTGTGACCTCGCCCCCGAGAGGTGTACGCGGGCGTCTCGCGTCGCGACACGCGATTGTGCCAGGGTGGGTTGTATGAGTGAGTTGTCGCATGTCGACCGCGAGGGCCGGGCCCGCATGGTGGATGTCAGCGCGAAATCCGACAGCACCAGGATCGCCGTCGCGGCCGGTGAGCTGCGGACCACCGCCGAGGTGATCGCGCTGGTGCGCGCCGACGACATGCCGAAGGCCGATGTGCTCTCGACCGCGCGCATCGCCGGTATCTCCGGTGCGAAGAAGACCTCCGAACTCATCCCGCTGTGCCATCAGCTCGCGCTGTCGTCGGTGACGGTGGAATTCGGATTCACCGAAACCTCCATCACCATCGAGGCGAGCGCGAAGACCAAGGGGCCGACCGGCGTGGAGATGGAGGCGCTCACCGCGGTCGCCGTCGCCGGGCTCACGCTGCACGACATGGTGAAGGCCGTCGATCCGGCCGCGACCATCGATGGTGTCCGGCTACTCACCAAAGACGGTGGTAAGCACGGACATTGGGAGCGCCCCGAGACCGAGGACAGCCCGGCGGCACCCGCACCCGTGCGCGTCCACCCGGCGGACCCGGACGCGGCGATCAGGACCGCCGCCGTCGTGGTCGCCTCGACCGGTGTCGCGGCGGGCACCCGGGCCGATACCACCGGTCCCGTTCTCGTCGAATGGCTTGCCGGACTGGGCTATTCGGTGCGCGGACCACTCGTGTACGCCGACGCCGACATCACCGTCGGACTGGCCGACGCCCTGCACCTGAGCCCGTCGCTGGTCGTCACCACCGGCGGCACCGGAGCGTCACCCACCGACGCGACCCCCGAGGCGACGCTGTCGGTCATCGACCGGGAACTGCCCGGGGTCGCCGAGGCGATCCGGCAGCGCGGCACCGCGAAATTCCCGCTCGCGGCGCTGAGCCGCGGGGTGGCCGGACTGGCGGGATCGTCGGTCGTGGTCAATCTGCCGGGATCCCCCGGCGGGGTGAAGGACGGTGTCGCCGTCCTCGAACCCCTTCTCGATCACCTGCTAGCGCAAGTAGCCGGAGGCGGCAGTCATGACAACCCGTGAAGACGCACTCGTCCGCGTCGCCCGCATCAGCGACGAGTATCTCGACCCCGCCGAAGTGGAAGCCGCGGTCACCGGGCCCGAACACGGCGCGGTCGTCGTCTTCACCGGAAAGGTCCGCGATCACGACGAGGGTCAGGCGGTGTCCGCGCTCGAGTATTCGGCCCATCCCGAAGCGGCCCGGTTCCTGCGGGCGTGCTGCGCCGAACTGGCCGCTTCCTCCGGACTACCGGTCGCGGCGGTCCATCGCGTCGGTCCGCTGACGATCGGGGACCTCGCCATCGTGGTCGCCGTCGCGGCCCCGCACCGTGCCGAGGCGTTCCGGACCTGCGCGGAATTGGTCGATCGCATCAAACACGATGTACCGATCTGGAAGCGTCAGTTGTTCGCCGATGGTCTGTCCGAATGGGTCAATGCCTGTGGTCATTAACCATTCCGTGACACGAATCCGGTGACGAATCAATAGCGCCACGATAGCGTCGGCCCCGAAGCGTGTTCGTCCGATCGTGCGGCAGGAGGGCGTGTGGGTACCGATCAAGTATTGCTGCATCGTTTCGTCATCTCCCAGCTCAGCGCGGCCGGGCTCGACCGGGACAAACTCATCCGGGAATCCGGCCTGCCGGAGTGGACGATGGCGGGCGACGACGTCCACCTGCCGTCACAGACCTTCTCCCGGCTGTGGGAATTGGGCGAGCACGGGCTGAGCAATCCGAATGTCGCGCTCGAGGTCGCGCGGCGCTACGAACTACCCGCCCTCGGCCTCTACGACTACCTGTTCTCCACCGCCCCCACGCTCGGGGCCGGGCTGGCGACCTGCGGGCCCTACGTCTGCTCGGTGACCACCAATCACCGGTTCGACCTGGTCGCAGACAACGAATACGAGACCAGCCTCTACCTCGAGATGATCGAGGGCGAGGGTCGTGCCCGTGACCTCACCCAGCTCTGGGGCCTGACCGCGGTGCTGAGCCGGGCACGTCGCATCATCGCGGGCCCGCTCGTGCCGGTGCGGGTGTCCCTGCGCCAGCGCGCGCCTTCGGACACCCGCACCTTCGTCGACGTGTTCGGCACGAACGCGATCGAGTTCGAGGCGGCGGTCGACGCGATGACCTTCCGCAGCTCCGATATGGATCGCCCCCTCATCACCAGCGATCCGACTCTCGCCGCCATTCTGCGCCCGCTCGCCGACGCGCTCCCCCCGCCCCCGCCACTGGCCTCCGCATGGTCGCACCGTGTCTCCGACGCGCTGGCCGACGCCCTCGCCGAAGGCGACGCCTCGCTCGAACGGGTGGCGCGCAGGCTGGCGACCAGTCCGAGAACTCTGCAACGACGGCTGATGGAGGCGGGCACCACCTGGCGCAAGGAACTGGACCGGGCTCGCGACGCCATCCTGCGCCAGGCCGGCGCGAGCGGTCCGCTCAGTCGTGCCAGGCAGGCGCAGTTGGTCGGCTATTCCGACGCCGCATCGATGCGGCGGGCGGCACGCCGTTGGACCGCCGCCGACACCGGGAATCGCACCGGTCGTTTCGACTGAGCGATTCGCCGCCACCCCTACACCCGCAGGAAGGTGGCCGCTATCCGCCAGAAGGTCGATGTCTCGATCGAGCCGAAATCCCAGCTGTCCGCGATATCGCGGGTGGCGGCCACGATCGCAGGCACATCGAAGTCCTCGCGCGTCGCGGTTCCCTTGGCCTCCAGCGCGGCGATCACGTACGCCGTGGCGCTTTCGCAGGTCTCGGTCACGGAACTCTCCAATCGGTCGCGGAACTGAACGGCGATCACGGTTCTACGGGCATCGACCTCGCTCGACGGCAGTCTCGGTGCGGAGGGGGCCGGGACGACGGCGTGGCGGGCCTCGCTCCAGTCTCGTGGCCGACACGCCCCGCGAAAAGCACGAAACGCGCCAGTTTCGCCCGGAACGCGCCAATCCTCGGCGTCAGTGCGGTGTGTAGCGCCAGACCCCGAGCATGGCCTGCGAATCCAGCGGATCGTCGCCGTCGTGGACGGTGTCGCGAAGCCGCTTCGACACCGTCTCCGAATCGAGTCCGGTGCCGATCAGAACCACCGCGCTGGCCCGTGACTCGCCGCGGCCCCAGCCGCGCGGCTCGAAGACGAGATGACGTCCGACCATGTGGAACACGAACTTTCGCCGTTCCTCGGCGACCCCGAACGCGGCGATGCCCTTCGCGCGGAACAGCCCGGCGGGCGGATCCTCCAGGAACGCGACCAGCCTGCGCGGATCCAATTCCCTGTCGCTGTCGAACGACACGCTCGTGTACTCGTCGTGCATGTGGCGATGGCCACCGTCCGCGTGGCCACCGTCCGCGTGGCCACCGTCCGCGTGGCCACCGTCCGCGTGGTGCCCGTCGTGGTGGTCGTCGGCGAGCAGCGCGTCGAAACTCAACTGCTCGGCGGCCGAGGACTTCTCGCGCAGCGGTTCATCGAAGAGCAGACCGGGATCGATACGGCCGAAGGTGGTCGCGTACACCGGAACCGGGCCCGCGATGCCCGCGATCTCGGCGCGCAGCCGTTCGAGATCGTCCTCCGGCACCCTGTCGGCTTTGTTGACCACGACCAGATCGGCGAGTTTCAGGTGCGTCGCCAGTTCCGGATGACGCTCGCGACTCGCCGGGAACTGCTCGGCGTCGACCACTTCCACCAGACCGCCGTACCGGATGCGCGGATTGTCGCTGCCGATCACCATTCTGATGAGATTGCGCGGCTCGGCCAGTCCGCTCGCTTCGACGACGATCACGTCGATTTCGGATTTCGGATGCGCCAACCGGGTGAACAATCCGTCGAGTTCGCTGACGTCGACCGCGCAGCAGACGCACCCGTTGCTCAACGACACCGTCGCGTCCACCTGCCCGGCGACGAGCATGGCGTCGATGTTCACCGCACCGAAATCGTTGACGACGGCACCGATCCTGGTGCCGCGATTGTCGCGCAGCAGGTGGTTGAGCAGGGTCGTCTTCCCCGATCCGAGAAAACCGGCCACGATCAGGACAGGTATCCGCTCAGCCACCCGGACCACCCTAGTCGGTGCGGCCGGGGTGATTTCCGCGCGGCGATCGGCTACCGAAGGTCCGTACCCCGCCCCGGACGCGACGCGGAGCCGGACCCCGTGCAGAGGTCCGGCTCCGTGGCCTTTCGGGTCTCCGCCGCGCGCGGTCACGTCGGAGACGAGCGTTTCGTCCCCGTCTAGTCGGTGGGACCGAACAGTGCGGCGGCGAGTGTGTACGCCAGGTTGATCAGTTCGCCGCTGATCGCGGATTCGTCCATGCCGAGTGCCTTCGCCAGCGGCAGGAGCAACTTCGTGATGCTGCCGATGATGTCGTCACTGCCCGGTGTCGCGCCGGTGCCGGGGGTCGCACCGGTCCCCGGCGTGGCGCCGGTACCGGGCGTGGACTGCGCGCCGGGAACGGTGGTCCCGGGCGCCGTCTTGTACTGCGGAGCCGCCGCTCCCGGCGCGACCTGCCCGGGTACCGGGTTCGCAGGCGCGGTGGCCGGGCGGTCACCCGCCGAACCGCTGGCTCCCGGCGCGGCGGCCGGGGTGGCCGACAGCAGGTAGCTGACGACACCGGTGGTGATCGCGAGGGCGTGGCGCAATTGCCCGTCCGGGGATTCCAGGGCCGCCGCGTCCTCGGCGTTCGCGCCGTTACCCATCTCGAGGAAGATATTGGGCACGGCGGTCAGCGCGGGCCCCGCGATATCGGCCCTGGTCTGTAGACCTTCGCGCACCCCGGCGTAATCGGCGGGCTGGAAACCGGCCTGGACGTAGGCGTCGCGCACCGCCTTGGACGCCGCGAGTCCCTGGGTGGATTGCACCTGGTCGGCCTTGGCATTCGGAATCGGCAGCTGCGGGACGATCAGGTGGAAACCCTTGGATTGCGCGGGGGCGCTGTCGGCGTGGATGCTGACGGCGACGGCGGCGCCGGATTCGTTCGCCGCGCGGGCCCGGTCGTCGACGCAACCGCCAAAGCCCGCGTCGTCCTGGCGGCTCAGCACCACGCGCGCGCCGATGCTCTCCAGCGAGGTCTTCACCAGCTGGGCGACATTCCAGTTGATGGTGTGCTCGGGTATTCCGTTGAGCGAGGTCATGCCGGTGGTCTGGCAATCCTTGGTGCCACCGCGGCCGTTGTCGACCTGTCGTGCCAGATTCTCGTTGTGGTTCGAGCCCGCGTGGCCCGGATCGAGGAATATCGTCCGGCCCACGAGCACGGTCGCGGCGTCCGGGGAGACCGGAGCGGCGGCGGCGGTCGGAACCATCCCGGAGACGGTCACCACTACCGCGGCCGTCACGGCGGTGCAGATACCGGTCTTGATGATGCTTGGCTTCATGTGCGGTGTCGGTGCCCCGGAACGGAGCACCCCTCCCTTCCCACTAGTAACACCAAACCCAGTAATTCACTCTTGCAACGTCTTCATCTCCAAGCAAGGACTGTTACGGAAACGTAACGTACCGAGATTATGCCTGTTCAGGGGCCAGCCGACGGGTCGAATCGCCGAGAGGTCACCGGATCGGCGCCGATTTCCTCGGCGCGGCCACGGCGGGGAATCAAGCCCCGAGCGGCAGTCTGCGCAGGGACCGCAGGGCGTAGTGCACCCGGGTCTTCACCGTGCCGACCGGCACGCCGAAATCGTCGGCGACCTCCTGATACGCACGGTCGCGCAGGATCACCTCGACGACGGCCTCGCGCTGGGCGGCGGGCAGTCGCGCGAGCAGATCGGCGACCAGCAACCCGTCGGTGACGTTGTCGGTGAAATCCGGACTGGCGTAGCACCCGTCGCCGGTATCGCCGAGTTCGTCCCATCGAACGTCACCGGGCCGGATCGCGCGCGAACGCGCGAGGTCGATCATGACGTTGCGCTGGATGGCCAACAGCCAGGTCCGGACCGACCCCTTGTCCGGGTCGAAGCGCGAGCACGAGCGCCAGGCCCGCAGCAGGGTTTCCTGCACCACCTGCTCGGCCTGCCCGGTATCGCCACCCAGTCCGCGCATCGCGCGCCAGTGCAGTAGCGCGCGGTCGGCGGCCAGTACCGCGGCGATCCCCGCATCCGTGCACAATCCAGCGCAGCGGATGCCACACATCCGCCGCGGTCCCGCGGCGACCGACCGTATTCCACTCACACCATCGATATCGCGGGCAAGCCTGGGAATGACAACCGCGCCGCGACCGAATCTTTCGAAGATCCGAGGCCCATCACCTCAGCGTATGTGAGGCAAATCCCGCTATCGACTACGAGCGGATAACCATCTCCGGCGGATCCGGCACGCCGCTATCGTCTGCCGCATGACGAGAAGCAGGATTCTGATCACCGGGGCGAGCGCGGGCCTCGGCGCGGGCATGGCACGGGATTTCGCACGTAAGGGCCGCGATCTGGCGCTGTGCGCCCGGCGGCTCGACGCCCTGGAGAGTCTGCGCGCCGAACTCACCGCGGCGCATCCGGGAATCACGGTCGCGGTGCGAGCGCTCGACGTCGACGATCACGCGGCAGTCCCCCGGGTCTTCGGTGAATTACGTGACGATCTCGGCGGCCTGGACCGGGTGATCGTCAACGCGGGCCTCGGCAAGGGCGCGCGGATCGGCACCGGCCGCGCCGACGCCAATATCGCCACCGCGACCACCAACTTCGTCGGCGCGCTCGCACAGATAGAGGCGGCGATGGAGATCTTCCGCGCCCAGCAGGCCGGTCACCTCGTTCTCGTCTCCTCGATGAGCGCGGTGCGCGGACTTCCCGGCACCAAGGCCGCGTATTCGGCGAGCAAGGCGGGACTGGCCGCGCTGGGCGAGGCGCTGACGGTCGAACTGGCGCCCGGCCCCATCGCGGTCACGACCCTGCTTCCCGGTTTCATCGCGACCGATATGGCTGCCAAGGCCGGTGACGCGAAGCTGGTCGCGCCACTGGACAAAGGTGTGGCCGCGATGGTTCGCGCGATCGAGAAGGAACAGATCCGCGCCTGCGTGCCCGGTTGGCCGTGGCGGTTCATCGACAAGGCTCTCCCGTTGCTCCCGCGCGCAGTCGTCGCCAAGCTCGGCTGAGCGATACCGGGACATAGACACCTCTCAGCAACCTCGGATCACATTTCCATCTCCGATGTTGTGCGTTACGCCACATTTGACGTCGCTGAAAGTTTGCTAAATGTCCGAATTAACAACTTCCTAACGCAGTTCACTCCGAATTGACGCTTTACTTGCGGGTTTCGTTACCTTCCCGTAATCAATGAAGACAAACCTACTGGAAGGTTTGCTTCTGCGAGCCGCGCCGGCTCGAGCCCCGAGGGGCCGAAGGTGCTCCTGCTGAGGAAAGTGTTCCAAATTCATGAAGCTCAAGAAGTTCGCTGCGACATCTGCCCTGGTTATCGCCGCTGTTGGCGTCACAAGCGCGACCGCCTACGCCGCTCCGGCTCCGGCACCCGCGCCCGGTTCGACGATCCAGACCGATGTGCTTCCCGGAATTCACTACACCGCGAATATCGTGGACAACTCCGTTGTACTGAAGACCGACGCCGGATCGCTGACGACCCAGGGCTCGCAGTTCCAGGTGCTCGACGGCCAGGGCAACCTGGTTGCCGGAATGCCGCTGACCTATCTCAAAGACGGCATGGAATGGCCGATCGCCGCCCAGGTCGACGGAAATACCGCGACTTTCACGCCGAGCACCGACGTGGCTGACGCCCGTCCGGCGACCATGCTGCAGCCGGTCGCCGCCCAGGACATCGGCGGCGCCGACTTCAACTCCTCGCTGAGCGTCGCCGCCACCCAGTTCGGTCTCGCGACCGGTATCGGCACCCTCGTCGGCTCCCTGGTCGGCGGTGTCCTCGGCTGTGTCGCGGGCGCGATCATCGGCGCTCCGCTGGTCGTTCCCACCTTCTTCGCCGGACCGCTCGGCCTCTGTGTCGCCGGTGCGGGCGTCGGTATCGCGCTCGGCGCGGCGGCGGGCATGATCGTGCTCGGCGTCCCCGTCGGCATCGCCAGCGCCATCCAGTTCTACAACGCGGTCTACGGGGCCTGATCCCACCACGCGTCACCGATCGCCCGGCCGCCACCTCGACGTGGCGCGCCGGGCATCTGTGTCCTCACGGGTCACGCGCTACTTGGACAGCGTGAACTGCATGACATCCAGGTGCCCGCTGCGGAAATGCGCCGCGCAGCCGGTGAGGTATTTCAGATAGCGGGCGTACACCTGTTCGGACGTGAGGCGCACCGCCTCGTCACGGTGGGCTACCAGGGCGCGCGCCCAGTGATCGAGAGTGCGGGCGTAGTGCGCTTGCAGCGGCTGGATCCGCTCCGTACCGAACCCGGCCATACCCGCCGATCTGGTCACCACCGCGGGCTGGGGCAACTGCCCGCCGGGGAAGATCTCCCGCTTGATGAAGATGTGGAACAGCGCCGTCTCGCGGGTCACCGGAATATTCATCCGGCGCAGGTCGTTGAGAGTGTGACCGACGATGGTGTGCAGCAGCATCCGCCCGTCGGCGGGCAGGATTCGATAGCAGCGCTGGAAGAAGTCCTGGTACCGTTCGCGCCGGAAATGCTCGAACGCGCCGATGCTGACGATCCGATCCACGGATTCGCCGAATTCCTCCCAGCCCTGTAGCCGCACCCGCACATCGGACAGGCCGCGCCGTTCGATCTCCGATGCGACGCGATCGTGTTGATTGCGGCTGAGCGTCAGGCCGACGACCCGCACCCCGTACTTCTCGGCCGCGCGGAACATCGTTGCGCCCCAACCGCATCCGATGTCGAGCAGGAGCATGCCGGGTTCGAGCCCGAGTTTGCCGAGTGCCAGGTCGATCTTGGCGGTCTGGGCCTGTTCCAGCGTCATCGCGTCGTCTTCGAAGTAGGCACAGCTGTAGGTCATCGACGGGTCGAGAAATATTCGATAGAACTCGTCGGACAGGTCGTAGTGCGCTTGGACATCCTCGTAGAACGGTTTCAACGCTCCCATGGCGTACCTCCCTCGTTGTGGACGACTACAGGGGATACGTCGGGACCGCCGTCGGGGTTCACCATTTGCGCAGGAAGTGCGGTACCGGGTACTGTCGCGGTGGACACCTCCTTGTGGATGTAGACAAATGTCCCGGCCGATTCATCCGGCCGCATCTCCCGCAGGCGAGTTCGAACCTCTTCCCCCGTACGGCTGTATGCCGTCACAGCGGGACCACTGCGGCACCCGCCGAGCAGCCACTCGCGGCTCCCCTCTTCGTTTCCGGCTCGTCCGAACCTTCGACGACCTTCCGGATCACCCACGCCCACCTGAGGAAAACCCATGAAAGACAACATTTCTCCCACGAGTACACACGAAAACTCCCGTCCCACTGAATATTCCGTCAGCGGTATCCTCGATATCGTCGGCAACAACGCGACGCTGCGGGTCGAGGGCTATCTGCCCGACCCGCGCGACCTCCACGTCACGCCCCGACTGATCCACGACAACGGTTTGCGGCGCGGCGATTTCGTCACCGGAACCGCCCGCGCCGCGTCGAGGAACGACCGGCACGACCCGCTCACCCGGGTCGACACCGTCAACGGCCTCGATCCGGCCCGGGCGAAACTCCGATCGAACTTCGCCGACCTCACGCCGATCTACCCGAATCAGCGCCTGCGTCTGGAAACCGAGCAGCACGAGATGACCACCAGGGTCGCCGATCTGGTCATGCCGATCGGCAAGGGCCAGCGAGCCCTGATCGTCGCACCGCCGAAAGCGGGGAAAACCTCTGTCCTCCAGGCGATCGCGCACGGTATCGCCAAGAACAACCCCGAATGCGAACTCATGCTGGTCCTGGTCGGCGAACGTCCGGAAGAGGTCACCGATCTGGCCAGGTCCGTGCCCGCCGATATCGCCGCGGCCACCTTCGACCATTCGCCGAAAGAACATGTCGCACTGGCCGAACTGGCGATCGAACGGGCCAAACGTCTGGTCGAGATGGGCCGCGACGTGGTGGTCCTCCTCGATTCGCTGACCCGCCTGGCCCGCGCCTACAACCTCGCCGCACCCGCGTCGGGGCGGATCCTCTCCGGCGGCGTCGACGCGGCGGCCCTCGCCCCGCCCAAGCGCTTCCTCGGCGCGGCCCGGAATATCGAGCACGGCGGCTCGCTCACCATCATCGCCAGCACCCTGGTCGAAACCGGTTCGCAGGCCGACACCGTGATCTTCGAGGAATACAAGAGCACCGGCAACGCCGAACTCAAACTGGACCGCGCCGCCGCGAGCAAGCGCGTCTTCCCCGCGGTCGATATCGCCCAGTCCAGCACCCGCAAGGACGAATTACTGCTGGCCCCGGCCGAATTGGCCGCCACCCACGCGCTGCGCCGCACCCTCGCCGCCGTCGACAGCGGCCAATCCCTCGAACTACTTCTCGAGGGACTGCGCCGCACCCAGACCAACGCCGAATTCCTCACCCAGCTCTCCACCCCGGGGCGCTGACGGCTTTAAGGGCTCTTTAAGCCGCTGTCAAGGCACCCCAGGCATATTTATTTCAGCCCCGGTGGGGGCCTGCTCCAGGAGGGGGGAGCAGGGCCCGCCGGGGCCCTTTCGTCGGTTCGACGCGGCTATCCGAATATCACCAGGGCCGTCGCGCCGAGGAAGACGAGTTGAACCAGGCCGCGCAGCGGTAGAGGCATGGTCTTCACGCCGACACCGGCGCGCGCGGCGTGCACGTTCGCCGGAAACATCGCGATCAGCAGCAGGGCCAGGCCCGCCGCGGCGAGTGCCGAGGTGGGCGGGATCAGCAGGCCGAGCGCGCCCGCCAACTCGAGAATTCCGGTGACGGTGACCAGGGTGGCCGGATTCGGCAGTCGGGGCGGCACCATCGCGATGAGGGCGTCGCGGCGCGGCTGCTGGAAGTGGGCGATACCGGTGAGCAGGAACATCGCGGCCAGTCCGAGCGCGGCGGCGCGCGCCAAGGAATCGAGCGGACCGATATCGCCGAGCCATCCGGCCAGGCGCACGAGCGCGGTGACGACGAGGAGTACGAGCAGGGGTGCCATCGGGGGCCTCCGGGGATCTCACGGCCAATCTTGACAGTGGCAAGATTAACCACGCCGGAGGGAACTTGTCAATGACAAGATTGGGCGTCACCATGGGGGAATGACGAAAAGCGGATACCACCACGGCGATCTGCGCGCGACCATCCTGGCCGCGGCCGCCGAACAGATCGCCGCCGACGGCGTCGACGCGGTGTCGCTGCGCGGACTGGCCCGCAGGGCGGGCGTCTCGCACGCGGCGCCCGCCCACCATTTCGGCGACCGCGCGGGTCTGCTCACCGCGCTCGCGATCGAGGGTTTCGACCTGCTCGCCGCCGAACTGACGGGGGCCGGATCGGATTTCCGCGAGGTCGCGGTCGCCTATATCCGCTTCGCGTTGCGGCACCGGGGCCATTTCGACGTGATGTACCGCGGCGACCTGCTACGCACCGACGATCCGGAACTCACCCGGGCCCGCACCGACTCCGGGGCGGCCTTGCGCGCCGGGGTCGCCGAACTCCCCGCACGCCGTTCACCGGAACGTGACCGGGCCACCCAACTCGCCGCCTGGTCGCTCGTGCACGGCTTCGCCACGCTGTGGCGCGAAGGGGCCTTGGCGAATTCGGCGCTGACGACGTCCGATGATCCGGAGACGCTGGCCAGGGCTATGATCGATACCGTTCAGTTCGACTGAACCGCAATTGTTCCCGGCCTCGATTTCCGGGAACACTGGGCCGTGCCCATTGCCTCGGTGATAGGCAGGGACCAGTGAAAGGGGCACCATGGAAGTCCACGCCTATCCCACCGAAGCGACCGTGCCGGTGGATCTGGCCGAAGCGCGACGCATCGCCGATCTACACCTGCGCGATCCGGACGACGCCGCCGACGACATCGGTTCGGTGGTGACGGAATTCGACGCCGGGTTCACGGTGGCCGCCGTACGCGGAACCGCGGAAGCGGGCAGACTACCCAAGCCCGCGATCGGCGGATCGGTCTGCGTCATCGACAAATCGACCGGCGCGATCTCCTTCTGGCCGACCTATCCGACCGCCCTGATCGCCGAACAGTACGCCGTGATGCGCGACACCGGACGCCTGGTGGTCGAGGACAGTTGGCCCGACCCCGAGGATTTCGACCTCGTCACCACCGCCACCGGCGAGGATGTCGACGACGCTGTCCTCGCCATCGATTACGAGTCGAGCTGACCGGCGACCCGCGCCCGATCCGCCTCGGTCGCGGGAAGTTGCGCCACCAGCAGCAGATCCGGATTCTCCACCAGCCGTAGCTGATACAGCGCCAACTCGATCGGACCGGCCTCGGGATGTTCGATCACGATGGTGGCCGGACGGAAGTCGCGCACCGGATACTCCGACCACCAGGTGCGGAACTCGGCGCTCGCCTCGGACACTCCGGCCACGATCGCGGCCAGGCGCGCGTCGTCGGGGCGACGCCCTACCACCGCGCGGAACTGACTCAGCACCGCACGCGCGGCCCGCTCCCACTCGCGCATGGCCGCGCGATTGCGCTCGTCGGTGAACATCCACCACAGCAGATTGCGGCGATCGGGCGCGAGTTCGGCGGGGTCGGTGCGGATCCGACGAAACGCCTCGTTCCAGACCACGAAATCGAAATACGAGTCGTGCACGACCACCAGGCTCGGCGACATCGAGTCCGCCAATCGTTGCATCCGTGAAATCGCCTCGGTCACATCACGTTCCACCGTGGGATCGGACAGACCCGCCAGCGTGCGCAGGTGCCGGTGCTCGACCGCGTCGAGCCGCAATGCCCGGGCCAGCGCGTCCACCACCTGCGAACTCGCCACGATCTTGCGGCCCTGCTCGAGCCACGTGTACCAGGTATGGCTGACCCCGGCGATCTCGGCGACCTCCTCCCTGCGCAATCCGGGGGTGCGACGCCTGCCCGGTTCCAGATCCGGTGGCAGTCCGACATCGGCCGGTGCCAGCTTGGCGCGGTGCGCGCGCAGGAAGGCGGCGAGTTCGGCCCGCTGGTTGTCACTCATCGAGTTCCCTTTATGGGTAGCAGTATTGGTGCCAGGACCACGGCGGCGCTCGTCCCTAACGTCATATCCAACGGGTGATCGACACCGAATCGCCCACCACCTGGGAGCATGACATGACGAACGACAACGGACCGATTCTGGTCATCGGCGCGACCGGTCAGCAGGGCCGCGCCACCACATACCGACTGCTCGAGAGCGGCAGGCGGGTCAACGCCTTCGTACGCGACCCGCAAGCGCCCGCCGCGATCGCGCTGCGGGACGCGGGGGCGGAACTGGTCGTCGGCGATCTCGATGACAGCGCGTCGGTGCGGGCGGCGATGGACGGCTCGTACGGCGTCTTCCTGATGCTGACCATGATGACCGGCCCGCACATCACCGCCGAAGGCATCGCGAACGAGGAGCGACGGGGTAAGGCGGTCGCCGATATCGCGGGCGAATCCGGCGTCGAACACCTGGTGTACAGCTCGCTGCGCGGCGCGGGCGAGAACTCCGGCGTCGAGTACTACGCCGCGAAGGAGAATATCGAGGCGCATATCGAGAAGCTCGGCCTGCCCGCGACGATTCTGCGGCCGGTCTTCTTCATGGACAATTTCGGCGCCTACAACCGGCCGGTGGTGGACGGCAACGGCGAGCTGGTCGTGAATCTCGCTGTCCGAGAGGATATTCCGATGTCACTGATCTCGGTGCACGATATCGGCGCTTTCGCCGCCATCGCGTTCGAGCGCCCGGACGACTATCGCGGCCGGATCGTGCCACTGGCGGGCGACAGGCTGACCCCGCCCCAGATCGCCGAAACCTTCGGGCGAGCAGCCGATCTGCCCGCCCGCAGTCTTCGGATTCCGGTGGATCAGGTCGCGGCCTTCGACGCGCAGGTCGGAAAGATGTTCGCCTACTTCAACGAACGGCCCGACGAGGCGATCGACACGGCCGCGCTGCGGGCACACCACCCCGGCCTGATGGATCTGGCGACGTGGCTGCGGGCCACCGACTGGAAGCCGTGACGCCCCGGTCGAGCGGGCGACGACCGGGCGGACCTCGCCCGGTCGCCGGAGCTCATTCGACAGGCAGGTGGCGGATGGACTCGCCGCCCTTGGCCTGGTGCAGCCGTCCGAAACGGCTGTCGAGCAGTTTGGCCATATTGTCGGCGGCCCCGGTGTAGGCGGCCTCGACCGTATCGGCACGATTGGTCACCGCGACCGGCTGCTGACCGGTGGGGCGCGCTTCGAGCACGCACTGTTTGTCCTCCGGGCCGCCCTTGTCGCCGTTCTGGTCGCTCAGATGGGCTTCGATCCGGGTCAGATGCGGTTCGAATCGCTCGAGTATCGAAGAGATCCTTTCCTCTGCCTGCCGAATCAGGTCTTCCCCGCCGTGGATATTGCTGTCGGTGTTGATCTGAATCTGCACGCGCATCTCCCTTTCGTTCGGTGTTTCACCCGCGAAGGCGACGGCGCCTCCGCGAGAGCAGTTACCCGTCCGCGATCCCGACAGTACCCGCCGGGATCGGCTCAGGTCGCGGACTGCACGGCCAACTCCGACGTCGGGTTCTCGGCGTCGGGTACCTCCGTACCGCGCAGGGATGTGCCCGCGGTCTCGCGCAGGAAGTTCCAGGCGACCAGGCCGATCAGGGAGGCGCCGACCATGTAGAGCGCGGGGAACAGCGCCCAGTCCGTCGCCTCGATGACGGCTTCGTTCACCAGCGGCGCGGTACCGCCGAAGAGCGCGGTCGACACGTTGTACGCCAGCGCGAACCCCGCGTAGCGCACGTGGGTCGGGAAGATCGCGGGGAAGGTCGAGCTGATGGTGGACAACTGCGGGACGTAGAGCAGGCCGAGCACGATGAACCCGGCGATCGCCCACCCGGTTCCCTGTCCCATCAGCCAGTACATCGGCACCGCGAGCACGGCCAGACCGATCAGGGAGACCAACCACATCGGACGCCTGCCGACCCGATCGGACAGACCACCGAAGAAGGGCAGCACCAGCATCATCACCACCTGCCCGGTGAGCATCATCGCGGTGGTGGCGGACTCCCCCATCCCGATGGTCTTCTCCAGGTAGGTGGGCTGATAGGTGAGCAGGGTGTAGTTGACCACGTTCAGCGCGACGACCAGCCCGGCCAGCGTCAGGGTCTCCCTGCGGTAGGTGGTCAGCACCTCGCGCAGACCGCCGGGCGGCTTCGGGCGCTCGGCGACCTCCTCGAAGACCGGGGACTCGTCCAGGCGTGAGCGCAGGTACCAGCCGATCAGGCCGAGCGGAACCGCGAGCAGGAACGGGATACGCCAACCCCAGTCGTGCATCGCGTCCGAGCCGAGCGCGAGCTGGCAGACCAGTACCACCGCCGAACCGCCGACGAATCCGCCGAGGGTGCCGAATTCGAGGAAGCTTCCGAGGAAGCCGCGTTTGCGGTCGGTACTGCATTCGGCCAGATAGGTTGCCGCGCCGCCGTATTCGCCGCCGGTGGAGAAGCCCTGCACCACTCGGAGCAGGATCAGCAGGATCGGAGCGGCCACACCGATGGTGGCGTGGGTCGGGATCAGACCGATCGCACCGGTGGCGGCGGCCATGAGCAGAATCGTGGTGGCCAGCACCACTTTTCGGCCGACCCGGTCACCGAGCGGGCCCCAGACCGCACCGCCGAGCGGACGCAGTACGAACGACACCGCGAAACCGAGCATGGTGCCGAGGGTGCCGAGATCTCCGGGGAAGAACGCGTCGGTGAGGTAGGTCGCGGTGGCCGCGTAGACGCCGTAGTCGAACCATTCCGTGGCATTGCCCATGGCCGACGCGGCGACAGAGCGGCGCAGTTGTCTCGGCTGCTTCTCGAGCTCCGTGGAGTTGTCGGGCATCGCGCGTCTCCTCTTCCGGCCCGTCCCCGCAGACCTCGATCGGTACGTCCGGTCCCGGGAAATTTCCCAGAACCGGCACGACAAGGACCGATACCCGTGTTCGCCGCGACGCAAACAACGGCGGCGTTCCGCGCGGTTTCGCACACCCCGGGCTACCTGCGCCGATATCAGGAATTGTGATCCGAGTCACATATCGCCGCGAACGCCGCCTACAGCGGTGTGACGTAGGCCCCCGAGATACCCCCGTCGACCAGGAATTGGGAGGCGGTGACGAACGAGGAATCGTCGCTGGCGAGGAAGGCCACCGCGGCCGCGATCTCCTCCGGTTCGGCGAAACGGCCGGTGGGGATGTGGACGAGGCGGCGGGCGGCGCGCTCGGGATCCTTCGCGAACAATTCCCGCAGCAGCGGTGTGTTCACCGGCCCCGGGCACAGCGCGTTGACCCTGATCCCCTGACGGGCGAATTGGACGCCGAGTTCGCGGCTCATCGCGAGCACGCCGCCCTTGGAGGCGGTGTAGGAGATCTGGGATGTCGCCGCGCCCATCACCGCGACGAACGAAGCGGTGTTGATGATCGAACCGCGACCGCGTTCGAGCATGTGCTCGATCGCGTATTTACTGCACAGATACACCGAGGTCAGATTGACCTGCTGCACCCGCTGCCAGGCCTCGAGCCCGGTGGTGAGGATCGAATCGTCCTCGGGCGGTGAGATTCCCGCGTTGTTGAAGGCGATGTCGAGACCGCCGTAGGTGTCGACGGCGGTGCGGAACATGGCGCGCACCTGCTCCTCGTCGGTGACGTCGACCCGGACGAAGGTGCCGTCCACCGCCGCCGCGGCGGCCGCACCGGACTCGGTGTCGATATCGGCGACGACGACCCTGGCGCCCTCGGCCGCGAACCGGCGCACCGTGGCGAGCCCGATACCGCTACCGCCACCGGTGACGACGGCGACTCGATCCTGTAAGCGCTGCAACACATCTCCTTCTCGACGAGTCGATACCGCTAGGTCGCGATGAAGACATTCTTGGTCTCGGTGAACGACAGCGCCGCGTCGGGACCGAGTTCACGGCCCAGACCCGACTGCTTGTATCCGCCGAACGGCGTCCAGTACCGCACCGAGGAATGCGAGTTCACCGACAGATTCCCGGCCTCAACCCCTCGCGCGACCCGCAGCGCCCGCCCGACGTCGCCGGTCCAGATGGATCCGGACAGACCGTATTCGGTGTCGTTGGCGATCCGCAGCGCGTCGGCCTCGTCCTCGAACGGCAGCACCGCGACCACCGGCCCGAAGATCTCCTCGGTCAGGATCCGGTCGTCGGGGCCGTCGGGCAGCACCACCGTCGGCGGATACCAGAATCCGGGGCCGTCACGGCGGGTCCCGGTGTAGGCGATCTTCGTCGACGACGAGACGAATCCGGCCACCCGCTCCCGGTGCGCCGCCGAGATCAACGGGCCCATCTCGGTCGCCTCGTCGTTCGGATCACCGACCCGCACACCGGCGACGGCCGGTTCCATCAGTTCGAGGAAGCGATCGAAAACGCTGCGCTGCACGAGAATCCGGGACCGGGCGCAACAGTCCTGGCCCGCGTTGTCGAAGACGCCGTACGGTGCGGTCGCCGCCGCCTTCTCCAGATCCGCGTCGGCGAAGACGATATTGGCGCTCTTGCCGCCGAGTTCGAGCGTCACCCGCTTCACCCGGTCGGCGCATCCGGCCATGATCTGTTTGCCGACGTCGGTGGACCCGGTGAAGACGACCTTGCGCACGGCCGGATGGGTGACGAAACGCTGCCCGACCACCGCGCCCTTACCCGGCAACACCTGGAATACGCCTTCGGGCAGCCCGGCCCACAGCGCGAGTTCACCGAGCCGGATCGCCGTCAGCGGGGTCAGTTCGGCGGGTTTGAGCACGACGGTATTGCCCGCGGCCAAGGCGGGACCGAATCCCCACGCGGCGATCGGCATCGGGAAATTCCACGGCACGATCACCCCGACCACGCCGAGGGGTTCGTGGAAGGTGATGTTCACTCCGCCCGCGACCGGAATCTGTTGGCCGAGCAGTCGTTCCGGGATCCCGGCCGCGTAGTGCAGCACATCGCGCACATTGCCCGCCTCCCAGCGCGCGTTGCCGATGGTGTGACCGGCGTTGGTCACCTCCAGCCGGGCCAGATGTTCCAGATCCTCGTCCACGGCGTCGGCGAAACGGCGCAGCAGTCGCGCGCGATCACCGGGCGCGACAGCGCGCCACGCGGGTGCCGCCGCGGCGGCTCGTTCGATGGCGGCGTCGGTGGCCGCCTCGTCGGCGAGTTCGATCGCGGCGACCACTTCCTCGGTCGCCGGGTTGATCACCTGTGCCGTCGTCACGCCGCGCACTCCTCTCGCCGGGCGGCCGCCGTCACCACGGCCCGCATCAGGCGATCGTCGGCCGAATCGGCCTCGGGATGCCACTGCACGCCGATCAGGAACGGCCCGCTCGTTGTCTCCACCGCCTCGATGGTGCCGTCCGCCGCGTGCGCGGTGGCCGTCAGCCCGGGCGCGAGCCGGTCGATGGCCTGGTGGTGGTGACAGTGCGCTGTCACCTTCGCCCCGGCCACCGCCGCGACCCTGCTGCCCGCGGTGGTCGTCACCGAGACCGGGGTGAACGAGCCGGGACCACCGGAGTGTCCCTCGTGGCCGATCACGTCGGGCAGATGGCCGACCAGCGTGCCGCCGAGGGCCACATTGACCAGCTGCAATCCGCGGCATACCGCGAGCACCGGCAGCCGCGCCGCGCGGGCCAGCCGGAACAGCTCGAATTCGGACTCGTCGCGATCCGCCCTGGTGTAGCCATGGGGTACGGCGGACCCGCCGTACCGAGCGGGATCGATATCCGCGCCGCCGGTCAGCACCAGGCCGTCGAGCCGCGCGACCAACTCCGGACGCGCGACGCCGGTCGGCGGCAGCAGCACCGGAATCCCACCCGCCCGCGCCACCATGTCGACATAGCTGTGGTGCAGGATCGCGCAGCGGGTGTCCCACGCGCCGAAAACGGCACGCTCGGCGTAGGTGGGCAGGCCGATGACCGGACGGGGACCGTCAGAGTCGTTCGAAACCACGGATTCGCTCCCAATCGGTGACCGCGGCGTCGAAGGCGTCGAGTTCGACCCGCGCCGCGTTGCGGTAGTGCTCCACCACATCATCACCGAAGGCCGCCCGCGCGACCGGGGACTCCCCGAACAGTCGCGCGGCCTCGCGCAGCGTCCCCGGCACCCGGGGCCGATCCGACCGGTAGGCGTTGCCGCGGAACTCCGGCTCCAGCGGCAGCGCGTGTTCGATGCCGTGCAGTCCGGCCGCGATCGTCGCCGCCACCGCGAGGTAGGGATTCACGTCACCGCCGGGGACGCGGTTCTCCATCCGCAGCGACTCACCGTCGCCGACGACGCGCAGCGCGCACGTCCGATTGTCCACACCCCAGGTCAGGGCGGTCGGAGCGAAACTTCCCGGCGCGAAACGTTTGTAGGAGTTGATATTCGGGGCGAGCAGATAGGTCAGTTCGCGTAGGCAGTCGAGCTGGCCCGCCACGAAATGCCGCATCAGGGCCGAAGTGCCCGCGGGTCCGTCGCCCGCGAAGACCGCCGTGCCGTCCTCGGCGCGCAGGCTGATGTGGATATGGCACGAATTACCCTCACGCTCGTCGTATTTCGCCATGAAGGTGAGACTCCGACCGGCCTGCGCGGCGATCTCCTTGGCCCCGGTCTTGTAGATGCTGTGGTTGTCGCAGGTCACCAGCGCCTCGTCGTAGCGGAAGGCGATCTCGTGCTGGCCGGGATTGCACTCCCCCTTGGCCGACTCGACATACATACCCGCGCCCGACATGTCGTTGCGGATACGGCGCAGCAGCGGTTCGACGCGGGCGGTGCCGAGCACCGAGTAGTCGACGTTGTACTGGTTGGCGG
>NZ_JAFMPL010000335.1:0-220 GCF_019038455.1 Nocardia noduli | reverse complement strand
CAGGGCCGGGATGTGGTGTCGCAGTGGCCTCTGGACCGGGGCTGGGATGTGGGGTTGTTCGATCCCGAGCCGGGGGTGGCGGGTAAGTCCTACACGCGAGACGGCGGGTTCCTGCACGACGCGGGGTTGTTCGATGCCGGGTTCTTCGGGATCAGCCCGCGGGAAGCGACAGCGATGGATCCGCAGCAGAGGTTGCTGCTGGAAACGGTGTGGGAAGCCC
>NZ_JAFMPL010000334.1:0-226 GCF_019038455.1 Nocardia noduli | reverse complement strand
CGGCGCCCCTGCGCGAGCAGGCCCTCACCGCTACGCCCCGACAACACCCACACCACCGCATCGGATTTCACTACAGGCACCGGATCGGTGTCGGGTGTCTCGGTGTCGGGTGTCTCGGTGTCGGGTGTCTCGGTGTCGGGTGGTGCCTGTTCGAGGATGACGTGGGCGTTGGTACCCGAGACGCCGAAGGCAGATACCGCCGCACGACGCGGCCGGTCGGCCACGG
>NZ_JAFMPL010000333.1:0-232 GCF_019038455.1 Nocardia noduli | reverse complement strand
CCCTGGTACACGGGTCAGTCGTGGAGTGTGGGCGATATCGTCGCGGATAAGGACCTGAGGCTCCCCTACCGCCACTGCCAGCGATACGATCCCGGCCAGATCGGTGGTGTCGGTGTCGGTGTCGGTGAGCAGGATTCGGCCCGGTTCCTCCGACTGTGCCGAACGCACCAAACCCCACACCGCCGACGCCGCCGGATCGACCCGATCACCCGCGGTCGTGGTGACCGCCGCG
>NZ_JAFMPL010000332.1:0-245 GCF_019038455.1 Nocardia noduli | reverse complement strand
CACCGTTTCCAGCAGCAACCTCTGCTGCGGATCCATCGCTGTCGCTTCCCGCGGGCTGATCCCGAAGAACCCGGCATCGAACAACCCCGCGTCGTGCAGGAACCCGCCGTCTCGCGTGTAGGACTTACCCGCCACCCCCGGCTCGGGATCGAACAACCCCACATCCCAGCCCCGGTCCAGAGGCCACTGCGACACCACATCCCGGCCCTGTACCAGCAGCTGCCACAACTCTTCGCGTGAGGACA
>NZ_JAFMPL010000331.1:0-257 GCF_019038455.1 Nocardia noduli | reverse complement strand
CGCTCACCAAATCGCCCGGAGCCCGCGCCCACTACGACAAACGCAAGGCCGCCGGCGACCACCACAACGCCGCCCTGCGCAACCTCGCCAACAAGCTCCTCGGGCGCATCTGGTGGTGCCTGACCAAAAATGACCGGTCCCCGATGACGAGACCACTTGGGAATAGAGTCCGGGTTGTTTCGTTCGGATTCAGTTGGTCCCGCAGGCCACCGGGTGGTGGGTGTGGGTGCAGGCCGCAGCGTACTCGGCCGGTGTCC
>NZ_JAFMPL010000330.1:0-257 GCF_019038455.1 Nocardia noduli | reverse complement strand
CACCGTTTCCAGCAGCAACCTCTGCTGCGGATCCATCGCTGTCGCTTCCCGCGGGCTGATCCCGAAGAACCCGGCATCGAACAACCCCGCGTCGTGCAGGAACCCGCCGTCTCGCGTATAGGACTTAATACCCACATCCCAGCCCCGGTCCAGAGGCCACTGCGACACCACATCCCGGCCCTGTACCAGCAGCTGCCACAACTCTTCGCGTGAGGACACACCACCCGGGAAACGACACCCCACACCCACGATCGCTA
>NZ_JAFMPL010000329.1:0-262 GCF_019038455.1 Nocardia noduli | reverse complement strand
CCCTGGTACACGGGTCAGTCGTGGAGTGTGGGCGATATCGTCGCGGATAAGGACCTGAGGCTCCCCTACCGCCACTGCCAGCGATACGATCCCGGCCAGATCGGTGGTGTCGGTGTCGGTGTCGGTGTCGGTGTCGGTGTCGGTGTCGGTGTCGGTGAGCAGGATTCGGCCCGGTTCCTCCGACTGTGCCGAACGCACCAAACCCCACACCGCCGACGCCGCCGGATCGACCCGATCACCCGCGGTCGTGGTGACCGCCGCG
>NZ_JAFMPL010000328.1:0-303 GCF_019038455.1 Nocardia noduli | reverse complement strand
TCAGCCCGCGGGAAGCGACAGCGATGGATCCGCAGCAGAGGTTGCTGCTGGAAACGGTGTGGGAAGCCCTCGAAGACGCCGGGGTGGACCCGCACTCGTTGCACGGCAGCGACACCGGCGTGTTCATGGGCGTGATGTACCATGACTACCCCGCCAGCGCGGTCGGTGGTTCGGTCGTCTCGGGCCGGGTGTCGTATGTGCTGGGATTGGAAGGCCCCGCGGTGTCGGTGGACACCGCGTGCTCGTCCTCACTGGTCGCCCTACACCAAGCCGTACAAGCCGTGCGTGCCGGCGAGTGCGGGA
>NZ_JAFMPL010000327.1:0-307 GCF_019038455.1 Nocardia noduli | reverse complement strand
AGCCACTCCTGCAACCGGCGCCCCTGCGCGAGCAGGCCCTCACCGCTACGCCCCGACAACACCCACACCACCGCATCGGATTTCACTACAGGCACCGGATCGGTGTCGGGTGTCTCGGTGTCGGGTGGTGCCTGTTCGAGGATGACGTGGGCGTTGGTACCCGAGATACCGAAGGAGGACACCGCCGCACGACGCGGCCGGTCGGCCACGGTAGTCCAGGCACGAGGCTCGGTGAGCAGTTCGACTGCGCCGCTCGTCCAGTCGACATGGGTGGAGGGGGTGTCGACATGCAGGGTTTTCGGCAGTG
>NZ_JAFMPL010000326.1:0-324 GCF_019038455.1 Nocardia noduli | reverse complement strand
CCGCACCCGCCGCGGCGATACCCCGACGAGAAGCCAACACCAGCGACCGCACACCCCGCACACCCACCAGATGCCGGGCCAGGATCCGACCCAAACCACCGGTACCACCGGTCACCACCACAGTCCCACGACCGGCAATCGAGATATCCGACAAGGTGTTCTCGGCATCCGAGATGTCCGCTGCCGTGGTTGTGTCGCCGCGCCCTGGTACACGGGTCAGTCGTGGAGTGTGGGCGATATCGTCGCGGATAAGGACCTGAGGCTCCCCTACCGCCACTGCCAGCGATACGATCCCGGCCAGATCGGTGGTGTCGGTGTCGGTGT